>JAYVZM010000422.1:0-3079 GCA_043783345.1 Verrucomicrobiota bacterium | reverse complement strand
GCGATTCTCCATGATGGCCTTGAAGGGCAGCAGCGGCGCCGGGCCCGTCCAGAGGTCGTAGTTCAAGTGAGCGGGGACCGGCGCATCGGGGACCGGCCCCGGGCTCCAGCCCTCGGAGCCGAGGTAGCTGTAGGTTTCGACAAGGGCGATTTTGCCCAGCCGGCCGCTGGTGATGTATTTGTCCCGGGCCTCGAGGTAGAGTGGATTGCTGCGGCGCTGGGTGTTCACCTGGACGACGCGGCCGTATTTGCGCGCGGCGGCGACGAGCGCCTCACCCTCGATCACGTCGACGCTGACGGGCTTTTCCAGGTAAACATCCGCGCCGGCCTTCATGGCCGCGATGGCCGGCAGGGCGTGCCAATGATCGGGGGTGGCGATGATGACGATGTCATGGGCGCCCGGGAGGAGCATCTCGCGGTAGTCCACGAAGGTCCGGGGCACGGCCGGCTGGTGGTTCGCGACGAGCTTCAGCGTTTTCTGGAGCGAGTGTTCGTTGACGTCGCACAGCGAGACGACGTCCACCGCCACGTTGCGGGCGAGGGCCTCGAAATTCACGCCCGCATACCAGCCGCAGCCGATGATTCCGACCCTGGGCCGAGGTTTCGCGTCGGCGGCAAGGAGGCGGGGGTTGGTGGCCAGGGCGGCGCCGGCCACGGCGAGGGAGGAGACGAAGGTGCGACGATTCATGGGAGGCGTGGTTTGAATGGTTCGAGCTTTGCGGGTGGAAAGGCAAAGCGGCCGCACACTACACGCCGGGTGCATCCGACCAAGACGGAATTGTCGCGGTCACGGGTGGCGGAGCTGAGCCGACTGCAAAAGACGGGAACTGATTCCGTGGCCCCGTTTTTCAAGTTGCGGTAGGGAACCGGATTCGCACTTTGCACGCCATGCATCCGTCCGTGCTCGCCGCCTTTGCCGTCGCCCTGGCCATCGCCGTGGCGCTGCCCGGGCCGGGCATTTTTGCGGTGGTGTCCTGCGCCATCGGGCGCGGATTTCGCGAGGCGCTGGCGATGATCTGCGGCATCATCATCGGCGATTTGATTTATTTCTACCTCGCCGTGCTCGGCATGGCGGCGCTGGCGCACTCCATGGGCGAGTTGTTCATCGTGGTGAAATTCGCCGGGGCCGCCTACCTCATCTGGCTCGGCGTCAAGCTCTGGCGGCAACGGCCGGCCGGCATGTCGGCCCCAGCGGGCGGCGTGGCCCCGCAGCGCGGCTTCAAGCGCAGCCTGCTCGGCGGCCTGATGGTGACGGTCAGCAATCCCAAGACGATCGGGTTTTATGCCGGCCTGCTCCCCACGTTCATCGATCTCGAAAAACTCTCGGTGGGCGAGGCTGTCGCCATGGGCGCGATCGTGGTGGCGACGGTGGGCGGCATCCCGGCCGCCTACGCCTATGCCGCGGCCAGCAGCCGGCAGTTTTTCAACCACCCGTCGCGCCTGAAGCTCATGCACCGCACCGCCGGCACCATGATGATCGGCGCGGGCGTGACCGTGGCGGCGCAATAGGCCGGCATCGGGCTAGACCCTGGCTCGGATTGTTATTCGGCTTCAAGAGCTTGCTGGTATGGCCGGTCATTTATGTTGAAATCCTTTACCCGCGGCAGGGAAGCCGCCGCTGCCGACTTGAAACCGGCGCCGCGCCAGTGGCGTCTTGTGGGCATGGTCCTTCCTTTCCGTCGCTTCGTCCTGCTGCTCGGGTTGGTCATGGCGGTGGCCGGCCGGGCCGGGGCGGCCGACGATCTCGTCCGCCGGACGTGGGTGGTCGATGGCGTTACGCGCGAGGCCTTGCTGCATATCCCGGCCGGAGCGGAGAAGGGCGGGGCTCCTGTTGTCTGGGTCTTTCACGGTCACACGGGCACGATGAAACAGGCGACCCTCAGCATGCCGATCCACCAGCATTGGCCGGAGGCCATCGTGATTTACCCGCAAGGCCTGCCCACGCCCGGCTCGCTGACGGATCGCGCGGGAAAGGATTCCGGCTGGCAGGCGGCCGCCGGGGCGGAGGGCGACCGCGACCTGAAGTTCTTCGATGTCATGTTCGCGGACCTGCTCGGCCGGTATCGGTTCGATGCGCGGCGGGTTTATGCGACGGGCCACTCCAACGGCGGCGCCTTCACCTACCTGCTCTGGGCCCGGCGGGGCGAGCGGTTCGCCGCCGTGGCGCCCTCGGCGGCGGTGCTGGGACGCGGATTCACGGACCTCCGGCCGAAGCCGGTGCTGCACCTCGGCAGTCCCCAGGATTCGCTGGTCAAATTCAGCTGGCAGGAGCGCATGATCGACCAGCTCCTCAAGCTCAACGGCTGCGGACCCCGCCAGGCCGGCGCCATCGGTTACACGCTCTACCCGTCCAGCCGGGGCGCCGAGGTGGCCACCCACCTGCACGACGGCGGCCACCGTTATCCCGCCGCGGGCCCGGAGCTGATCGTGAAGTTCTTCCAAGCACACCCCGGCCCGCGCTGACCCGGGACCAAGCCGCCGCCGCGGCCGGCGACGGAAAGACTTGAGGGCGTGTGTTGCCCAAATGAGCAATCGATCTTTTCCGGTTGTAGGAGCTTGCTTGCAAGCGATTCAACGCATTCGAACATCGAGAAATCGCCTGCAAGCAGGCTCCTACAAACGAGGCGAATCGATTTGGGCAACACGCCATCTTCGGGCGTCGTCAAGCCGTTTCGACGGGCTCAAGACCCCGAGCTCGTCGAGGGGCGACGACCCTACGTTCAATCCCAGACCGGCCGCCAGTTCTTCGGGTATTTGGTGAGCGCGTGCAGCGCTTCCATCTCGGCCGGCGTGAGCCGGTAGCCGGCGGCGCCGAGCGACTCCTGCAGTTGCGCCGCGGTATTGGCGCCGATGATCGGGGCGGTGACGACAGGATTGGTCAGCAGCCAGGCCAGGGCGGTCTGCGCCGCGTTCTTGCCGTGGGCGCGGCCGATGGCTTCCAGTCCGTCGATCACCGCGAAACCGCGGTCGTTTGCGTAGAGTTCGCGCACCTCGCCGGCCCGGGTGCTTTCGACCTTTGCGCCCCGGCGGTATTTGCCCGTGAGGAAACCGCACGCGAGGGGCGAGTAGGGCATGACGCC
>JAYVZM010000421.1:0-7946 GCA_043783345.1 Verrucomicrobiota bacterium | reverse complement strand
AGCCGGCGGGCATAGACGACCGAGGCGAGCAGGCTCAGCGCCACACAGACGATGCCGAGGATCGCCGTGAGCCGGTAGAGGCTCGCCACGCTCCGATCATAGGAGTCGAGGGAAAGGCCGACGTGGATCCAGCCCCATTGAATGCCGGAGTAATCGAAGGGCTGCGAATAGTGAAACGCCCGTTGCTGGAAGAGGGGAACGAAACGAATGCCACCGGCCGGCTGCCGTTTTTCCGGCCGCCACTCCGGGGAGGCGTGCGTCTCGGAGCGCCAGCCGGCGCGATCCTGAATCAAGGAGAACCCGTCGTTTTTGGCGACGACGATGTAGGCGAGGGACTCGTCACCCCGCAGCATCTCTTTGCAGTAGTCGACGACGCTGCTGTAGTCCTCGTTCACCGCGGCGCCCGCGGCCACCTCACGCAGGGAGAGGGCGACGCCGTGGGCCTTGGACTCGAGATTTTCCAGGAACGTGCGCTTCTGCCAGGGCAGGATCACGGTCACGAAAATCAAAAGCGTCGCGAGCGTGACCGACCACGACAGCAGCGCAGTCCGCAGGGTGATGCCGATCGGCGGGATTTTCATAAAGGGTGGTCTCCGGCGGGGTGGGGGCCGCGCAGTTGTGCGTGGGTGCGGCGCAGGGCACGGACGGTGGCCAGTTGCTCCTCCTGAAACGGCACCTGCCCGGAGATCTTGAACAGCGTGAGCATCTGCCGGCCGGCGGGATCGGCCGCGAGGTCGCCAATGGCTTTCACGGTGTCGACCTTGCCCTCCGGCGAAGGCCACTCCTGCTCGCCGAGGCAGACGATGATGTCGACAAACACGTCCGAAACCGCGATCACCTCGAGGGCATTGCCGACCTGGGGATTCAGTTCCTTCATCAGATTGAAGCTGCCTTCGTCGACAATGCAGCCGGCCTTCTTGCCGAAGAAGACCGGCAGCACGACCGCCATCGGCTTGGCGGCGTTCTCCAGCGACTCGAAAAAAGCGGACGAAGGGCTGGCGGGATCGTCGGGCAGGAGCGTTTCGAGCCAGCTGCGGCAAACGCCGTTGTTGACCGACTCCAGCCGGACGACGGCCCGGTCGCGCAGATCGGCGACCGTCCGAATGCCGCTTCCGCGCCGGACCACCACGAGGTATCTCCGCCCGAGCTGGCCGTTGATGGCGGTCGCGAAATACGGCCGGATCTCCCGAAGGCCCTCCATGGTCAGAAATTGCCAGGTGTCCATCACGGCCAGATGCAGCGTGCCGTGCTTGATGGCGGTGACGAACTGCGCCGTGTCCTCGTAGATCGTCACCTCGGGACTTATGTCGTAGCCCCGGCGCTGCCCGATGTTTTCGAGCAACGCGCGGTAGGCCGCGACGGCGTCGTTGAGATTGACGTTGGGAAAACAGGAGCGCGCCAGGCCGACTTCGAATTTCATCGGGGTGCGGCCGGTCGCCGGCAGCGCGGCCGCCAGCCCCGCCAGCAGCAGCCCCGCGGCGAGGAGCCGCCAGCGGAAGGAAGTTCGCCCAACGGCGGAAGGGAAGGCGGTCATGGCCGGACCTCCTGGCGCAACCGGGTGTAGGTGGACCACAGTTCGCGGGCGGAATCGAGGTAGGTTTCCTCATACGGCACCAGCTGGTCCATCTTGAAGAGCGTGAGGATCTGCCGTCCGGCGGGCTCGAGGTGCAGCTCGCCGAGCGTCTTGAGCAGCGCGGGGCGAAACTCGCGCGACGGCCAGTTTGCCTCGCTGACACAAACGACCCCGCCGATCAGGGGCATCGAAATCTCCATGGCCTGCAGCAGGGCGCCGACCTGGGGATTCATCTCCTCCATCAGCTTGAAGGCCAGATCGTCCACCAGGCAGGCATCCTGCCGGCCGAAAAACACCGGCAGCACCGCGGCGGAGGGCCGGTCCACATACCCGATCGTGCGGAAGAACTTTACGTCCGCCCCCACGCCTTTCGCGAGCAGCAGGCTCGACAACCAGGTGTGGCCCACGCTGAGATCGGGGGCCTGGAGCTCCACGATGCTCTTGCCCCGCAGGTCAGCCAAGGTGCGCAGTCCGCTGTCGCGGCGGACCAGCAGCAGGTAGCGCCGGCCGCGTGTCCCCGTGGTGATCGGAATGTAAACCGGGGTGAGATCGCCCGGATGCCGCGTCGCCACATAGGCGAGCGAGTCGAAGACGGCGAAATTGATCTCCCCCGCCCCGATCGCCTGGTCAAAGTCGGCCGCATTGTGGAAGGACCGGCTCGTCATCGTCACCTGAAAGCCCCGCTTCCGGCCGATGGTTTCGCAGAGCACCTTGAGCGCCGCCTCGACGTCGTTGCGATTGCTCTGCAGGAAGGCCGCGGTCGTGAACCCGACCATCATGGTGACCGGCACCAGGTCCTTGTTCCCGGCGCGGGCCGGCACGGGGTGGACGGACCACCCCAACAGCACTGCGACCATGAGGAATCGCCGGTGGGCGGCGGGCGGCAGGAAGCCTGGAGCGAAGGCGGTCATGGCCGGGCCTCCGTGCGCAACTTCGTGTAAGAGGACCACAGTTCCCGGATGGTATCGAGGTGGGCTTCCTCATACGGCAACAGCTGGTCGATCTTGAAGAGAGTGAGAATCTGCCGGCCAGCCGGTTCCAGATGCAATTCGCTGAGCGCTTGGAGCAGCACGGGGCGGAATTTGCGCGACGTCCAGTTCGACTCGCTGGCGCACACGACGGCGCCCACCAGCGGCACCGAGGTCGCCACCGCCCGCAGCTGGGCGCCGACCTGGGGATTCAGTTCCTGCATCAGCTTGAAGCCGAGATCGTCCACAAGGCAGGCGTCTTGCCGGCCGAAGAACACCGGCAGCACGGCGGCGGACGGCCGGGCCACCTGCTCGATCGAGCGGAAGAACGCTTCGTGGCTCTCCACCCGTTTGGCGAGCAGGAGGTTCAGCAGCCAGGTGTGCCCCACGCTGAGATTGGGCGCCTGGAGTTCCACGATGCGCTTGCTCCGCAGGGCTTCCAGGCTGTCCAGCCCGCTGTCGCGGCGAACCAGCACCAGATACCGCCGGCCGGTCGTCCCACCGCTGGCCGCGATGAAAATCGGGGTCAGATCGCTCCGGCGCCGCTCCGACACGTAGGAAAGCGAATCGAAGATGGCGAAGTTGATCTCGCCCGCTTTGATCGCAGCGAAGAAGGCGGTCGGGTCGGAGAAGAACCGGGTCTGCACCGTCACCTGGAAGCCCCGCTTCCGGCCGATGGTCTCGGCGAGCACCTTGAAGGCGGCCTCGACGTCGTTGCGATTGCTCTGCAGGAAAGCCGCGGACGAGAACCCGATCATCATGGTGACCGGCACCAGGTCCGGGGCGACGGCGTCCCCCGCCACGGAGTTCAGCGAGCACGCGAGCAGCAGTGTCCACACCGCCACCGTGGAGGACAGCCGGTCAGGCGTGCGGCGGCGCCGCCCGCCCCGCGCTGTTTCAAAATGTGCCGCAACTGGCATCATCGGCTCCCTTTTTCGTTGCCCGGCAGGGCTTCGCCGGCCGCGGTGGTGGCGGCCGCGCGGTCCGCCTCGGCCAGCAGGCGCTCATGGCGGTCCAGCAGGGCGCAGGCCGTATCCATCTCCGTGATCGGGCGCACTTCGATCTGGTCGGATTGGAACAGGGCGAGCGTCTGGCGCCCGGCGGGCGTGTCGGCGATCTGCGCGATCCCGGCGATGAGTTTGTCGCGGTAGGGCGAAACCAGGTCTCCGCGAAAACAAAAAACGGTCGGGACCACGGCGGGGGATTGCGCCAGAACCCTGAGTTGCCGGCCGACCTGGGGATTGAGTTCGCTCATCGTGCGGAAGCCTTCGCGGGTGACGACGCACGCATCCACCTGCCGGAAGAAGACGGGCAGAACGACGCGGGAGAGTTTGCCGGCACGCTCGATCCGGCCCCAAAAGGTCCCGGCCGCGCCCAGGTGCTCATCGAGCAGGAGGGTCTCCATCCAGATTGCGGCCAGCGTCGCGCGCGAACCCTGCAGAACGGCCACACTCCGGCCCCGGAAATCCGCGAGCCGGACCGCCGGGTCGTCGCGGTGGACGAGCAGGAGATATTCCTCGGCGGTTTCCCCGTGGGTGCGACCGATGAAAATGGGGCCGAGCGGCGCCACCCGGCGCACGGCCCAGAACTCCGCGGCCGTCATGGTCAGCATGTCGATCGTCCCGCCCAGCAGGGCGGCTTGGATGGCCTCGGCGCCGTTGAGGATCTGCATCGCTGGGTCGACCGGGACGCCGCGCTCGGCGCTCAGCGTCAAGGCCCAGACCTTGAGCGCCGCCCGGGCGTCGTTTTCGTTCACCTCGCCGAAGACTTGGGAGGAAAAGCCGAAACGCAGCGGTGCCGGCTCGCCTGCCGCGTTGGCCCGCAGCGGCCCGACCAGCCCGAAAAAGAGCAGCACGAGCGTGCAGGCCGCCCGGCCGGAACGCATCCGGCCAAACGTGCGATCACGTCGCCCGCCGTCCGCCGCCAGAAAATGGGTCGCCTGCGGTCTCATCGGCTCCTTTCTTCCACGTCCGGCCGGGCCGCGCCGGCGGCGTGGGTGGCGGTGCCGGCTTCGGCGAGCAGGCGCTGATGGCGGTCCAGCAGCGCACAGGCCGCGTCCAGTTCCGCGACCGGGCGCACCTCGAGGTGGTCGGATTGGAACAGGGTGAGTGTCTGGCGTCCGGCGGGCGAATCGGCGAACCGTCCGATGCCGGCGATGAGATTGTCGCGGAAGGGCGAAAGCAGATCGGCGCGAAAACAGAAGACGGTCGGCACCAAGGCCGCGGAGTGGGCCAGAACCTTGAGCTGCCGGCCGACCTGGGGATTGAGTTCGCTCATCGTGCGGAAGCCCTCGCGGGTGACGATGCACGCGTCGATCTGGCGGAAAAACACCGGCAGCACCACGCGCGCGAGTTTGCCGGACTGCACGGTCTTCCCCCAAAAATTTCCGGCCGGGCCCAAGGTGTCTTCGAGCAAAAGGGTCTCGAGCCAGACGGCGGCCAGACTCGCGCGCGCCCCCCCGAGGACGGCCACGCTCCGACCCCGCAAATCCGCGAGCCGCGCCGCCGGGTTGTCGCGGTGGACGAGCAGGAGATATTCCTCCGTGATTTTCCCGTGAGTGCGACCGAAGATGAAGGGGCCGAGCGCCACCGCTCCGCGCAAGCCCCAATACTCCACGGTGGTCATCGTCAATGCGTCGACCTTCCCGTGCAGCAGGGCGTCCTTGATGGCTTCGGTTCCGGCGAAGATCTCCATCGCCGGGTCGAACGAGACTCCGAGGTCGCGGCCCACGGACTGGGCCCAGTTCTTGAGCGCCGCCCGGGCATCGTTTTCGTTCACCGCAAAAAAAATTTGGGAGGAAAAGCCGAAGCGAAGCGCCGCCGGCTCTCCCGCAGGGGTTGCCCGCAGCGGCCCGGTCAGTCCGAAAATGAGGAACCCGAGCATGCGCGCCACCGACGGGCCGCGATGGCGGAGCAGTCGTTCGATCCGCCTGATATGAGTAAACCCAGCTTGTGCGCGCGTTCCGCTCATCTGCCCTCGAGCTTTTCGATCAGCCCGGCGCCCACGAGCAGGTCGAGGCGCGACCGGAGAGCCACGAGATCGTAGCGCGTCTTGTAGTGCTGGGCCGACATGAGCGCTTCCATCAGTTGCGCCCGGATCATTTTTTCGGTTTCCACCAGTTCGTTCTGGTAGGCCCGGGTGTTGAGGTCGCGACTTTCCTGTGACGCCGTCATGGCGTCCAGCGTGGCCTGCTGGGATTTCTGCGCGGCGACCAGCCCGAGGAAGACGTCCTTGATCTGCAGCCCGAGCCCTTCCTTGAGCAGGAACTGCTGTTCCTTGAGCTGAGCCACGCGGGCGCGGGCCGCGGCGACCCGGCCGCGGGTCAGAAAACCGTCGAAAATCGGAACCTCAATGCCGAGCCCGACGGTGAAACCTTTTTTGTTGGTGTCGGAGGCCATGCCGGCGTCGTAGTCGTTCCACCACCGGTGCAGCTCGCCGGTCAGGGCCAGCTTCGGTGCGTGGCCGCTGCGGGCCGCCGTGACGGCGCCCTCGAGTGCGCGCAGGCCGGCTTCGAGCTTGGTCCAGTCGGGATTGAATTGATAGGAAGCGCCGACCAGGCCGTCGAGACTCTCGTTGAAGGGCTGGAGCGGCAGCTCCTTGTCGATGGGCCGGATGCTGGCGGTCCAGGGCAGGCCGAGCGTGTTGGCGAGCGCCGCGTGGGCCATGGCCTCATTCTTTTCCAGCAACGAAACCATTGCGCGCAGCGATTCCACCATGATCTTGTTTTCGAGGAAGTCGGTTTTCTTCACCTTGCCCGAGCCTTCCTTATACATGGTCTCGGTGAGGCTCAGCGTGGCTTCCATGCGGGCCAGGGTGTCGCGGCCGAGTTTGTGCACCTGGCGCGCAAGCACGCCGCCGTAGTAGTAGCGTTTGACCGTGTCGACGATCTCCAGATCGGTGCGACGGGCGTCGGCCTTCATCATGTCGACCTGCCCCAGGGCTTGCTCGCGGAAACCTTTGCGCAGGCCGCCGTCGTAGATCAGCCAGGTGGCATTCACGGAGGCGACGACCGATTCGGGGTCCATCATTTTGACTTTCTGCGCGGGAAGAGGGAAAAGCTGTCCCGTCGTGGTGATGGTCTGGGCGGGCGTCGAGACCGGCAGTTGCACAGCCACGGGCGCCAGCACGCCGGCGGGCACGGTGATTAGCGCCGTGCCGGCGGGCACGGTGATGGTCTGGGGCGGGACGCCCATGATCGAGGCCGGAAAGATAAACTCAGGCGACTCGTCCATTCTCAGGTAGGCGGCTTTCACGGTCACCTGCGGCCAGTAACCCGAAAGGGCCTGCTGGTGCTGCGCCTCCGCCATCGCAATGGCGAACCGGGAGGCCGGTCGCTGCCGGTTGTTCTGCATGGCGGTTTGAATGCAGTCTTCCAAGCGCATTTCCGCCACTGATCCAGCTGCGGACGCCGGCGCGACCGGGTCATCCCCGTGGGCAGACGAAACCCCGTCCACCTGCGTGGCACCAAGGCTGATGAGAAGCGCTAAGACCACGTATGCCCGCGAACCGGGAGTTGTTAAGGTTATCATGTTGGATATGAATTGGATTATCGGTTTTCCGGAGAGCGATCTGAGGGGTTTTTCCTACCTCGTGATGCGGCGATAACGCAGTCCGCACCCGGGTCCGAAACGTCGAAGGCGTGCGGCGGACGGAGGCATTGAGCCGCAGCGATTTGGACCGGTTTGCCGGACTTAAAATGGGGAGCCGACGGCTGCGGGTGCTCGGAGGTAGTAGGCTGGATTTCGCTCGATAGAAGCAATTCTACACTGTCGCTATGTAAAAAGACTTCCGACTGCCCGCAGATGCGATGGCTGCGTGAGGGAAAGCGTCTTTCTGTTCGGACGGAACAAGGAGTTCACCGCGTAGCTCCCACGAGGCGGGTGGCCACGAATGGCCCCTTTGGCGCGACTAACGCGTGCATTGGGTGCCGGGGATTTTCACCGGACTGTTTCCCGACAGGAGAGTCGCCAGTCGAGCGCTCGCTATGGTTGCTGGACGACAGCAACGGTGTCCTGGTGAAATCGGGCACGGAGAGAGACTCTCGGTGCCTGAGACCGAGGCGGATGAAAGCTCCAGCATCAGGGTCTTCATGGGGCGGGCGTGCCTTCGCAATAGGCCGGCTGCGGTCGGGAACAAATGCATTATGCCGGCGCTCCGGCTTGAATTCCACCACGGGTGTGAACAGTGTCCGGCTGATGAGACTACCCCGTTGGCTCGCGTTCGGCTTGGCTGACAACCCCGGCAGGGGGGCGCCGCAGCGCGACCGGCGCGTCCGCCGAGGCGGTGGCGGCGGTGAGCAAATGATTTTTTCCACTCCATGAATGTGTTCCCGATGAAAAGCCTGACTTTCAACTGCCTGTTTCTCGCCCTGGCTGCCGGATTTTTGTCTGCGGCCGATCTGCCGG
>JAYVZM010000420.1:0-7976 GCA_043783345.1 Verrucomicrobiota bacterium | reverse complement strand
TCTGCGGGTCGCTTTTGTATTGGGCCAGCAGCGCCTCGGCCTCCGCTTCAGCCACGGCGGTGTTCACCGGGGAGGAGACCGCCGCGGGGGGCGGGGCGGGCGGCGCGGAAGGAAGGGCGGCGCCGGATTCCCGGGCAATCTCCCGGTCGAGCCAGGCCAGTTGTTCCTGGGCGAGAGCGCGCTGGCGCTGCAATTCTGTCAGGCGGTCGGACACGGGCGGAGCCTAGGGCGAGGCCGGGGGGTGAAAACAAAAAACGCAGCCCGAGGGCTGCGTGGCGGAGGGAGCGCGGCTCGCTCAGACGACGTTGACCTTGCGGTGGGCCTTGTCGAATTCGACGGTGCCGTCGCGCAGGGCGAACAGGGTCCAGTCGCGGCCGACGCCCACGCCCTTGCCGGGGTGGTGCTTGGAGCCGCGCTGGCGGACGATGATGCCGCCGGCGAGGACCTTCTGGCCGCCATAGAGTTTGACCCCGAGGCGCTTTGAGGCGCTGTCGCGACCGTTGCTGGAGGATTTCTGACCTGTCTTATGTGCCATGGCAGTGGTTCCTTAAAGGGTGATGGACTCGATCTTGATGACGGAAAGTTCCTGGCGGTGGCCGCGCTTGCGCTCCATGCCCTTGCGCTTCTTCTTCTTGAAGACGATGATCTTCTTGGCGCGCTTGTTTTCAAGCACCGTGGCCTTGACCGAGGCGCCAACGAGGAAGGGAGTGCCCACCTTGAAATTTTCGCCTTCGCCCGCGGCGAGGACTTCGTTGATCTCGACCGTGGAGCCGGTTTCAGTCTTGGGATAGCGGTCGACGATGAGGATATCGCCCTCGCTGACCGAGAACTGCTTCCCCTGCGTTTTGATAGTGGCTTTCATAAGTTCAAAGGGGCGAAATAAGGGGAGTAGGGCGGGGGTAATCAAGGATTTATTTACGATTTGCGGGAAATCGCATCGTGGAATCCAAATCTAGCGGGCAAGTGACGGCTTGCGAGCGGGGATTTGGGCGGACAAACCATGCGACATGGCCCGTTTGATCACACCGGCTGAACTGCGAAGCGCCGATCCAGTAGCACTGGCAAGGTGGCTGCTGGGCAAAGCTTTAGTCCGCACTGTGGGCAACCACCGGATGGTGCATTTGATCACCGAGGTTGAAGCTTATGATGGCGAGCGCGATCTGGCCTCTCACGCCAGCAAGGGGCGCACTGCCCGGACGGACGTCATGTATCGAGCGGGAGGAATCTGGTATGTCTACCTGTGCTACGGTGTGCATGAGATGCTGAACCTCGTCACGGGCCCGGCCGACTACCCGGCCGCAGTGCTGATCCGCGGGGTGAGTGACATTGCCGGGCCGGGGAGGTTGACGAAGCGCCTGCAAATCGACCGGAGGTTAAACGGGCTGCCGGCGCACCCGGATAGCGGGCTGCATTTGGAAGACACCGGACTCGAGGTGTCGCGACGGCGCATCACGGCGAGCCCGCGAATCGGGGTGGATTATGCCGGGCCGGTCTGGGCCGGGAAACCGTGGCGATTTCACTTTGATCCCGCGACGATCAAACCAAGGAGTGCGGGCTGAAGCACCGCACTACTTCACCGCCGCCGTCTTGTAGCCGCTGAGCAACAAGGTGGCGGAGCCGAATTTCAACTTCAGCTGCATCTTGACCGGGAGATTGCTCGCGTCTTGGGAAATCCACACCTTGATCTCGCCGCCCCGCTTGAAGAGACCCTTCGGATCCTTCTCCATGCGCGGGATCAGCACGAGCGTCTGGTAGGTGCCCAGCGGCGTGGACACCTCCTCGAAGTGGTCCGCATAGATCGACAGCGGATAGAAGTCGCGGCCGAACTGCACGAGCATTTCGTGTTTCTCGCCGGGCTTCAGATTCCAGTCGCGGGTCTGCACGAGGGCGCTGATCAGGTCCATCGGATCGCCGGGTGGGAGGGGAAATTCGCCGCTGCGCTCCGGGCGGACCTGGTCGGAGTAACGGACCAGGCCCTTGGCGTGGTCGAGCACCAGTTCCGTGTTGGTCGCACGCTCGTTGCCCGCGCCGCTTTCTTTGACCCGGAGCATCCGGCCCGACGCCTTGTCGATCACCACCTCGGCCTGGTTGTCGAATTCATAGAAACCGCGAACAATGCCGCGCGAGCGGGTCTCGGTGGTGACAACCACCTGGTCGTGTCCATCCTGCCGGCGCTCGTGCGCCGCGATGGTGATGTCACCCGCGTGGGTGAAGATGGCAAAGCCCACCTTGTAGGTGAAAACCTCGCCGTCGCGAAAGGCCGTGAAGGGCGCGGCGCTGGCCAGGCAGGGCAGGCAGAGGAGGAATAGTTTTTTCAATGGGATACGGACAGCAGCCCTAGGCGAAAGTGCGGCGAGCGTCGAGTTTATGGTGGACGCAGCCGGGTTTTTCATGGGGGGCAGACCCGCTCACAGCGTCAGATCCATCTGGTTCTGTTGGCCGACGGCCCAGGCCTCGGTGCCGCGGGCACGCAGGGTGGCGGCAAATTCCTTCGCGAAGCCATGCAGCGTGTAAACCAGTTTGGGCCGCACTTTCTCGACAAAGGCAAGCAGGTCGGGGAAATCGGCATGGTCCGACAGCGGGAAAGCCGCGTCGCAGCCATTCCGGTAAATCGCCCCAGGGTCCATCGCCCAGCCGGTGGCGACGGCGGTGCGTTTGGGGTGGATCCACGTCAGCGGCTCGGCCTGGCCGGACCTCGGCGGGGCGATGATGACATGGCCGGCATGGGCCTGCTTGTTGAGCAGCGAAAACGGCGGCAAGGGCATGCCCAGTTCGGCATAATGCCTGGTCACCCGGTAACCATGCTCATGGAGCATCACCGGCAGGCCGGCGCAGCCGACAACCTGGAGCAGTTCCTGGGTCTTGCCCAGACTGTAGGCGAAGAGCACCGGCGTCACTCCATCGGCCAGGGCCTCCCGGCAAAAATCGACGATGGCCCGCTCGACCTCCGCCTGCGGCGGGAACACGTAGCGGGGCAACCCAAACGTGGTCTCCATGATCAACACGTCGGCCCGCGGCACGGCGCACGTCTCGGCCGCCCGACCGGGCCGGAGTTTGAAATCCCCGGTGTAAAGCAGGGAACCGTTCTCGGTCGTCGCGTGGATCATGGCCGAGCCGAAAATGTGTCCCGCCGGATGGAGTCGCACCTCGCAGCCGAACTCCGCCGCCCACGGCTGGTCGTAGCCCAGGATGGTCTCCTGACGTTTCCCGCCGAGCCGGAGTCGCATCAGGCTCGCGGTGGCGCGCGTCGCGATGATTTCCCGGTGCGGGGCGATATGGTCCGAGTGGGCGTGCGAAACAAAGGAACGCAACTGCGACCGTTGCGCGTCCAGCCACCAGCCGATTTGCGGCAGGTTGACGCCGTTCTTGAAATGCACCTCCCAAGGCATGTTGGTTTCACACAAAGACCGCAAAGTTCGCGAAGTCAAAGGCGGGCCCGCGCGTATCCGCGAGCCGCCGCCGCCGCCATCCACCAAGTCCGCCGCGTGGTTCGAAATCTATCTTCCGCCGTCAGGGCCGAGTCGGACGAGCCAGTAGGTCCGGCCGGCGCAGCCCGAGGGCCTGGTCCCGGGCGCCGGGAGCAAAGTTCAGCCGCCGGCCGCGAAATATTTCCGCCGGAGCAGCCGCCAGGCCGTCACGAAGAACGCAGTGAGCGGCACGGCCAGCATCATGCCGAGGATGCCGCCGAGCGCCTTCCCCCAGAAAAACACGGCGACGATGATCGCCACCGGATGCAGGCCCGTCTGCCGGCCCATGATGCGCGGGGTCAGGAACCACCCTTCGATCGCCTGCACGGCGGCAAAAACCGCCAGACAGAATGCGGCCAGCGGCAGGCCGCCGTGGGGCTGGAGGAACGCCAGGGGCAGGGCCACACTCAGGCCAAGGATGGATCCGAGGTAAGGCACAATGTTGAGCAGGCCGGTGAGGAGGCCGATCGCGAGGCCGAATTTGAGTCCACCGATGGAGAACCCGGTGGCCAGCAGCACGCCCATGATGAGCCCGATCAACAACTGGCCACGGAAGAACGCGACGAGGATGCCAAGGAATTCGCGGACGAGGAACACGACGTCTTCGCGATGCTCCGCCTTCAGGAAGGGCAGATGTTCGGGCAGGGCCTTGGTGGGATCGGCGTCCGAGAGCAGGAAGAAAAACAGATAGACCGGGATCACCGCCACGGACGCGGCGAAGCCGAAGAGACCGAAAAGGCCCGCGCCCGCCGACTTGAGGGTGGGGGCGAGGTGACCGAGCAGATTCTGCGCCTGCTGGGCGAGGCCGTCGAGGGCGGCCTTGACCGTCGGATTTTCGAGATACGGACGGATGGCCGCCAGCCATTCCGGATAATGCAGCTCGGCCCAACCGACAGTCTTCTGCCACAACTCCGGCAGGTAGGCGATGAACTCGATGAGTTGCGTCACCAAGGCCGGCACAAAGGTAATGAGCAGTCCGGCGACCAACAGCAGGAAGACGAGGTAGAGCAGGACGACGGCGACCGTCCGGTTCAATTTCAGCCGCCGCTCGAAGACCGTGATAACCGGCCGCAGGACGAGGGCAAGGATTCCGGCGACCGCCAGCGGCCAGATGACGCCGGAAAAATAACTCACGAAGCGCGCCACCCCGGTCAGGACCAGGTAAAGCATCCAGCCGATGCCAACCAGGGCGGCGAAGCCCAGTGCATAGCCGACCAGCTTGCGCTGGACCGGGTTCAGGAGCGGGGTGGATTCGGCAGGCATCGGAGCAGAGAGAACAGCGGACGGCCGATCGAGGCCAGCGCAAAGACAGGCGGGGAAAATCCCGGCGAACACTTCTCCCCTTGACATTCTAGGCAAGAGGCCTACTCTCCTAGCCATTCTAGGAGAACAACCATGGCCGACAACAAAGCTGATCTACTGCAGGGCACGCTCGACCTGCTCATCCTGAAATCGCTCCAGAACGAGCCCATGCACGGCTTCGGCATCGCCGTCCGGATCGGACAGATGTCGAAGGACATGCTGACGGTGGAGCAGGGTTCGCTCTATCCGGCGCTCTACCGCTTGGAGGACCAGGGCTGGATCAAATCCGAGTGGGGCGTTTCGGAAAACAACCGGAAGGCCAGATTCTACACGCTGACGGCCACGGGACGAAAGCAACTCCAAGCCGAAGAGCAAAGCTGGGCGAAGCTTTCGGTCGCCATCAACCTCGTGCTGGGGAACGCCTGAACCAAAAAGTAGCGAGCATCGAGTAGCGAGGAGCGAGTATGATCCAGCAGATCGCAGCCCGGTTGAGGAGCCTATTCCGAGGACGCCAGCTCGAAGCCGAGATGGCCGAGGAGATGCGGCATCATGTCGACCTGCAGACGGAGCTGAACCGCCAGGCCGGACTGAAGCCGGAGGAGGCGCGCTACGCGGCGCTCAGGCAGTTCGGCAACGTGGCGAGCATCCAGGAGCAGGCGCGGACGGAACGAAGTTGGGTGTGGCTGGAGACCTTCGGCAAGGACCTGCGGTTCGCCATACGGCGTCTTCTGCGCACGCCGGCGTTTACCATCACGGCGTTGATCACGCTCGCGCTTTGCCTTGGTGCCAACATCGCCATCTTCACCGTGGTCGACGCGGTGCTGCTGCGCCCGTTGCCGTTCCCTGAGCCGGAACGACTGATGACCGTGGTCAACAGTTATCCCGGAGCCGGCTATCCTCACGCGGGACCGTCGATTCCAAACTATTTCGCGCATCGGGAGGCCATCAAAGCCTTTTCCGGCGTCGCCCTGTGGGCCCCGGTCGGCGCCTTCGTGGGCGAACCGGGTAGCGTGCGGCAGGTCCAGGTTGCTCGGGTCACCCCAGAATTCTTCGCCACGCTCGGCGTGCCTTTGGCGATGGGCCGGATGTTCACGGATGCCGAATTGACCTACCAGACCGCCGCGGTCGTGGTGCTGGCCGACGAGTTCTGGCGGACGCAATTTGATGCGGACCCGAAAATCGTGGGCAAAGCACTCATGGCCGACGGGCTGCCCAGCACGATCATCGGAGTCCTGCCGCCCGGCTTCCGGTTCCTGTCGAGCCAGGCACAATTCTTCAAGCCACTCGCGTTCAATCCGCCGGAACGCGAGCTGACCAACCGGCATAACAGCCTTCCCGGTATGATCATGGTCGCCCGGTTGTGGCACGACGCAACGATCGCAGATGCCCAGGCGCAGCTCGACGCACTCGATGCGCGTCAGGCGAAGATCGATCCCAGCGGATCCTTCCTCAAGCAGTGGGGCTACCACAGCATCGTTGAATCACTGCACGCGGACTATATCCGGCAGATCCGACCGACTTTGCTGCTGCTCCAAGGTGGAGTTCTGGTCCTGCTTTTGATCGCCGGTGTCAATCTTGCCAATCTGCTGCTGGTGCGCATCAGCGGCCGCAGCCACGAACTGGCGATCCGACAGGCACTGGGTGCCCGCCAAAGTCACCTCGCCCGTGAAGCCTGGCTGGAAACGACCCTGCTCGCGCTGGCAGGCGGCCTGCTAGGGCTGGCCTTGGGAGCTGCGGGTGTCCGGCTTCTGATGACTCTGGGTGCCGGCCAACTGCCTCTCGGCACCACCATCGTTTTTGATCGGCGCGTTGTGGCAATCGCCTTGGTGGCGGCGCTGGTGCTGGGCGGTCTGCTCGCGATCGCGCCAATCTGGTTCATGCGGCGCGTTTCGATCAGCTCGCGGCTGCAAGCCGAGACGACTGGCGGCCTGCCCGGCGGGGCGGCCCAGCGACTCCGGCAGTCTTTTGGCATGGTGCAGATGGCGCTCGCGCTGGTCCTGCTCAGCGGCGCTGGCCTGCTGGGCGTAAGCCTGCGTCGCGCGTTGGCCCAGCCCCTCGGTTTTGCGGCGGAGCGCGTTCTGGTCGGCAAGATCGGGCTGCCTTGGAAGGGGTATCGCAGCGCCGGACACTGGCTCAATTTCATCCGCCGGCTGGAGCCGGCACTCTCCCGGCTCCCCGGAGGAGTGCACGTTTCCGTGAACAACAGTTTGCCTTTCTCAGGCTTCACCGGTGGCGGGCCCGTGGCAGTCGCGGGGCGCACCGAAGCCGCATCCGTCACCGTGCGCGCCCACCACCATGCAGGAGTAACGGCCGATTATTGGCGGGTGATGGGCATTCCTCTCCTGCGCGGCAGGCTGCCGGGCGTGGAATCCTACGATCCGGGTGCGCCGCGCGCGTGTGTCATCGACCAGGCGATGGCGGATGCCTATTGGCCAAACGCCGATCCCATCGGGCAACGTGTCTGCTTTGGCACAAGCTTCGACCCCGTGCGGGCGATGACGGTCATCGGCGTCGTGGGCAACGTGAAGCAGGCGAACGTCACCGAGACCCAGCCCATGGGCATGATCTATTCCCCGTTTGCCCAATTCCCAACCAGTTGGTTCTTTGTCGTGATGCGGGGCGAGTTGCCTGCGGCCGTGATGGCCGGTTCCCTTCGCAAGGCCGTCAAAGAACTCGATCCCGAGCTCGTTGTGACCGACATCGCCACGATGGAGCGGATGGTGGACGATTCGCTGCTTACACGGCGGTCGCCTGCGCTGCTCGCTGCAATCTTCGCCGGACTTGCGCTCCTACTGTGTGTGATCGGCACCTATGGCGTCGTCGTCCAGGCGGTCAGCCATCGCCGTCGCGAGATCGGCGTGCGCCTGGCGCTGGGGGCGCAGCCACGTCAGGTGGTGGCCTTGTTTCTGGCCATGGGCCTCAGGCTGCTGGCCGGCGGTTGCCTGCTCGGTCTGCTCGGTGCGTGGGCGACTGGCCGGGCCATGCGCGGCGTGTTGTTTGAGGTTGCGGCCTTCCCGCCGTCGATCATCGGGGGAGCAGCCGCGCTGCTGGGCCTGGTGGTCATATGCGCCGTTGGCATCCCGGCCGCCCGCGCCGCCGCAGTGGATCCGTGCGAGACCCTGCGTCATGAATAAGTCGGCCGGCTTTCCCACCCAGCCATTGAGGAACTAGTATAACGTTCGCGTGAAAGGTGAACATTTAAGCCGC
>JAYVZM010000419.1:0-7997 GCA_043783345.1 Verrucomicrobiota bacterium | reverse complement strand
AGAAGTGGCCGCTCAAGGAGCTCCTGCCCGCCGTGCGCGAGTTTTCCGAAAAACACGGCCGCATGGTCACGCTCGAATTCATCCTCATCGACGGCATCAACGACTCGCTCGACCAGGCCCAAAAACTCCGCGACATCGCCTATGACCTGCACGCGCATGTGAACCTGATTCCCTACAACACCGTCGAGGGTCTGCCGTGGAAGCGCCCCAGCCTCGCCCGGCAGGAAAAATTCGCCAGCATCCTGTTCGACGGCGGCGTGTCGGTCACCCTGCGCCGCGAGAAAGGCCACGCCATCGACGCCGCGTGCGGCCAGCTGCGCCTGAAGACCGAGAAAGCGCGCGAAGCGGCGAACGCCTGACCCGGTTGTTTCCTGGAGCCGCGGCGCCCGTTTGCGCTCCGCCATTGCCATACCGCCAGCTCCTGCTAGCCGTTTGATCGTCGCATGGATCTGCCTGCCTTCATCGATATCCCACTCCGGCTGGCCCTCCTGCTCGCCGGCCTGCTGCTGCCGGGTTCGATGCTGCTGCGGGCGCTGCGGATGCCGTGGTCGCTGGCCGCGGCGTTCGTCGCCTCCAGTGCCTCGCTTTATGTGCTCGTGCTGATCTTCGCCTGGACGGGCTTCCCCATCTCGTTGATCACGCTCGCCACCGCACTCGTCTTGGTGGCGCTGGCCTGCCGGCTGGTTCCGACTCGTCCGAGTGCGATCGAGCTGAACTCCTCCTTCTCCTGTTTCACCAAAATGGGCTGGTGGCTGCCGCTCTACCTGGCGTTCTGGGCCATCGTCGTCTACCGACTTGTCGTCCAACCGCTCAGCGGTCCGGAGGGTTGTTTTCGCTGGAGCTATTTGGCCGGGCAGATGCTGCAGTTTGGCACGCTCGATTTTTATCCGCCGCGCAGCGGGGCGGATTTTGTCCGCTACTTCTGGGCCGAGAGCATTCCGCCCGGCATCGCGAGCCTCTACGCCTGGGCCTATGCCTGCGCCGGCAGCAAGCATGCATTGTGGACTTCGCCCGTCATCGCGCTGCAGTTGCTCTCGCTCCACGAACTCATCTGGCGGCTGGGCAGCCGCTGGGGCGGCGAGGCCGTCGCCCGGCGCGCGGTGCTGCTGGCCGCGGCGTGTCCGTTGCTGACGTGGTCGGTGCTCATCGGACAGGAAACCGGGCTGACGGCCTTGTCGATCATCGGTCTCGTGTGGTGCCTGCAGCATCTGCGCGTGGAAAGCAGCCGCGGTTGGGCGGCTCTCGCCGGGATCTTTGCGGTGGTCGCCACCAGCACACGGGAATACGGCCCGGTCTTCGCCGCGGCCGCGGTCGCCGCCGCGTGGTTCATGCGCCTGCCCCGGCGGAGCATTGCGATCCTGGCATCCGTCGCCTTCCCCGTCGCCCTTGCCTGGCCGCTGCGCGTTTGGATGCTGACCGGCAACCCGGTCTACAATCTGGACCTCGGTGGACTGCTTCCGGTGAATCAGGTGTTCGCCGATTGGAATGACGGCTTGCGTGCCTCCCATGGATTCAGCCTCAGGTCAGCCGCGAACTGGCTGACCTTGGGCAGTTACCTTTTGCTCTGGGCACTGCCGGCCACCGCCGGGCTGTTGGCGCTCGTCGTGCTGTTGATTCAGCAGCTGCGAGAAGCCCGCCTTGTGGCGGTCTTTGTCGGGTTGATGCTCGTGCTTTGGCTGGTATCAGAGCCGTTTACTGCCGACAGCCTGTTTTATTCGCTGCGGGTCCTGAGTCCGGCGCTCGCCCTGCTGGCCGTGGTCGCCGCGTATGCTCTCGGATTTTTCCTCCAACGGGCCGAAACCACAAAGTATGCCGCCCTGCTCGTCGCTGTGCTCGCGCTCGAGGCGCTCCCCAAGACTCTCGTGCTGCCGGATAACCCCTACCGGACCGCCATGCGCGACTGGCCGCAGGCCGGCGGACAGTTCATCGCCACGGTCCGCGGGCAGGAGCAGCAAATGACGGCGAAGCTTCAACCCCTCCCCGATCGGAAACGGATCCTGTCGGACAACGCGGATCTGATGCTTGCCTCCCTCGGCACTGAAGTGGTTCCATTGTGGTCGCCGGAGGTGGCGTGGCTGTTCGACGCCCGGCTGAAACCGCAGGAAATCGCGCGGCGCTGGCAAAAATCGGGATTTCGCTACTTGATGCTCGGCAAATCCGAGCCGGCGACGAATTTCATCCGCACGTATGCCCGCTGGCGCGCCCCTTATTTCATCCTCAAACCGGTGGCCGAGACGGACGACCAGGTCATTTTGGAAGTGACCCTCGTTCTTTCGCACGGGCCATAGGGCGAAAGTCTTTGCTTTACATATCATCGAATACAGATGCTTTGATTCGGAAATGTTAGCTGACCAGCCAATCTCTGAGTTACTCTCCACCCGGCGCCAGGTGCGTTCGCTGGAGTTTTTCCCGCCCAAGGATGAGGCTGGCGTGGAGGCGTTGCGGCAGACTGCCACGGTGCTCAAACGCATCGCCCCCGACTTCGTTTCCGTCACCTACGGCGCCGGCGGCACCACGCGCGACCGCACCGCGCAGGTCAGCCGGCTGCTCCGCGAGGAAATCGGTTTCACCGTCATGCCCCACCTCACCTGCGTCGGGCACACGCGCGAAGAGTTGAACGGCGTGGCCGACCAGCTTCACGCGGGCGGCTACCGCAACATCATGACCCTGCGCGGCGACCCGCCCAAGGGCCAGACCGAGTTCGTCCCCTACAAGGACGGACTGCGCTACGGCAGCGACCTCGTCGCGTTGCTCAAGGCCCGCCACCCGGACTTCTGCCTCGGCGTCGGCGGTTATCCGGAAAAGCATCCCGAGGCGCCGTCGCTCGATGCCGACCTGGACAACCTCAAGCGCAAGGTCGACGCCGGCGCGGCGTTCATCACGACGCAGCTGTTTTTCGACAATGCTGTTTATTACCGCTTCGTGGAAAAATGCCGCGCGCGCGGCATCAGCGTGCCCATCGTGCCGGGCCTTATGCCCGTGCTGTCGCTGAAGCAGATCAAGCGTTTCACCGAGATGTGCGGCGCCACGCTACCGGATAAACTTATCAAGCGCCTCGAGGCCGCCGGCGAAACGCCCGAGATCGTCGAGTCCGTGGGCAACGAGTGGGCTGTCACGCAAATCCGCGATCTGCTCGCGCACAGTGCCCCCGGCTACCACCTCTACATCATGAACCGCGCGAAAAGCGCGCTGGCCCTGGCGGCGGGATTAGCGGCGTGAGTGTTTGTAGGGGCGCAGTCTTGCTGACCCCTCCGGCCCCTACTAAAACCATCACCCTCCCGCGAACACCGGCCGGAAACCGGCCTCGCTGAGGATGCGCGCCACGATCTCGCGGCGGTCGCCTTGGATCTCGATCCGGCCGTCCTTCACCGTCCCGCCGGCTCCACAGGCTTTTTGCATTTTCTTCGCCAGCTGTTCCTTTTCCGGCAGCCCGATGCCGGTGAAGTTTGTCACGACGGTCACGGTCTTGCCGCCGCGTCCGGCCGTTTCGCGCAGGATGTCCACCCGGCCGCGGTTCCTTTGCGGCGCAGCCGTGGCAGCGGCGGTCGCCCCCAACCGGCCGGCTTGCGGAGCAGCAGTCGCAGGCAATCCGTCCCCACTCAATGCTCTGAATGGATTCTGCCCGAGCGGCTGTCCCCCCTCTGTCGGGATTTTGCCTGAGCCACTCATGAGCGTCCGCCGCAGCCTCCCGGGGGCGACGCTGGCTTCGCGGTGAGTTCATCCGCGCCGCCAAGGTAGGCCAGCGCCTTGGCATAGCTTCGGCCCGCAAGGAAATGCACGAGCTGGGGATGCAGCGTGGCTTGATGCTCGGCCTGCAGCTTCTCCAGTTGCCCCAAGGACGCGGAAATGGCCGAACCATCAGCATTCTTTATCCCGGCGAGGAGCCGGATAAGGGCGGCTTTGATCTTGGTTTCCGGCATAAGGGTTGGTCTGGAAGTAGCCATTCTTACCCATCCTGCAAGCCCGGCATTAATTCCATTTCATCTCCGGCTCTGATCGCAAAACAACTTGTCTCTGCGCAGGGTGAATGCTCCCCTTTACGCCCCACGCTTGCTATTGCCGCTGCTTAGGGGCGGGAGCTGGTCCCTTCCATTTCGCCAAATTATTTTTCCATGAACCCTGTCTCCGTTTCCGAGCGGGCCAATGCCGGCCTGATCGAGGAATACCACCAGCGCTGGCTCGACCATCCCGAGTCGGTCGACCCGACATGGCGCGCCTTCTTCCAGGGGTTCACGCTGGGCAGCAACGGTCAGCCGCCCGCCACGGCTACCGCCAGCACGCTCGCCGCCGACAACCTCAAGCAGGCGCATGTCCACTACCTCATCAATGCCTACCGGGCGATCGGCCACACCCAAGCGCACCTCGATCCGCTGAGCGGTCCGCCGCCGCCCGCGCCCAAGCTGCAGCTCTCGCAGTTCAACCTGGGCGAAGCCGACCTCGACTCGGTGTTCGACACCGGCACCTACCTCGGCGGCGGCCCGATGAAACTGCGCGACATCGTGGCCGCGGTCCAGCAGACCTACTGTGGCCACGTCGGCGTGGAATACATGCACATCCAGGACACCGACTGCCGCCGCTGGCTGCAGGAGCGCATCGAGTCCACCCGGCTCCAGCCCAAATTCACCAAACCCCAGAAGGTCCGCATCCTCCGCCGCGTCCACAAGGCCGAGCTCTTCGAAAAATTCCTCCACACCAAATACGTCGGCCAGAAACGCTTCTCCCTCGAGGGCGGCGAGACCATCATCGCCGCGCTCGACGCCGTGATCGACCACTGCCCGGGCTCCGGCATCGAGGAAATCGTCATGGGCATGGCCCACCGGGGCCGCCTCAACGTCCTTTGCAGCGTCATGCGCAAATCGTTCGACCTGCTCTTCGAGCAGTTCTCGGAAAACTACATCCCCGACACCGTCGCGGGTGACGGCGACGTGAAGTATCACCTCGGCTACGAGTCCATCCTCACCACCACCTCCGGCAAAAAGGTCGAGGTCCGCCTCGCCGCCAATCCCTCGCACCTCGAGATCGTCAACCCCGTCGTCGAAGGCAAGGCCCGCGCCCGCCAGCGCATCCGCGGCGACATTGTCGAGCGCCGCAAGGTCATGCCGCTGCTCATCCACGGCGACGCCGCTGTCGCCGGCCAGGGCGTCGTGGCCGAGACGCTGCAATTCTCCCAACTCCCCGGCTATCGCACGGGCGGCACGCTCCACTTTGTCATCAATAACCAGATCGGTTTCACCACGGACCCGGTGGACGGCCGGTCGACCCGCTATTGCACCGACATCGCCAAGATGATCGAGGCGCCTGTCTTCCACGTGAACGGCGACGATCCCGAAGCCGTGTGCCTGGTCGCCCAGCTCGCGGTGGACTTCCGCGTGCAGTTCAAGCGCGACGTGTTCATCGACATGTATTGCTACCGCAAGCACGGCCACAACGAGACCGACGAACCGTCCTTCACCCAGCCGGCGCTCTACCGCAAGATCGCCGCCCACTCGCTCGTCTCCGCCCTCTACACCAAGCGACTCATCGCCGCCGGCAGCCTGACCGCCGGCGAGGGCGAGGAGATCAAGGCCGAGTATACCGCCGCCCTCGACGAAAACCTCGCCAAGGCCAGGGCGCGCGAAGCCGCGAAGACCGAGAAGCGCAAGGCCGCCGCCGAAAACTCCGAGACCGCCGCCTTCAAGGGCTCCACCGCCGTCTTCCAGCCGGTCTTCACCCACACGCCCGTCACGACCGCCGTCAGCGCCGCCACCATCGACCAGGTGGTCCGCGCTCTGACCACCGTGCCCGCGGGCTTCAAGGTGCACTCCAAGATCAAGCGCTTCATCGACGGCCGCGCCGAGGCGCACAAAAACGGCGGCCCCTACGACTGGGGCTTGGGCGAGGCCCTGGCCTTCGGCACCCTCCTGCTCGACGGCATGCCCATCCGCCTCAGCGGCCAGGATTGCGAACGCGGCACCTTCACCCACCGCCATTCGGTGTTCACCGATGTCGAGACCAGCGCCAAATACACGCCGCTCAACAATGTCGCGCCCAAGCAGCCTCATTTCTGCGTCTACAACTCCCTGCTCTCCGAGGCCGCCGTGCTCGGCTTCGACTACGGTTACTCCCTCGACTACCCTGACATGCTCTGCCTCTGGGAGGCGCAGTTCGGCGATTTCGTCAACGGCGCGCAGGTCGTCATCGATCAGTTCATCGCCAGCGGGGAATCGAAATGGCAGCGCAACAGCGGCATCACGCTCCTCCTGCCGCACGGTTACGAGGGCCAGGGCCCCGACCACTCCTCGGCCCGGCTCGAACGCTTCCTGCAGGCCTGCGCCGAGAACAACATCCAGGTCGCCAACCTCACCACGCCCGCCCAGCTCTTCCACGCCCTGCGCCGGCAGACCAAGCGCGATTTCAAGAAGCCGCTCGTCATCATGTCGCCCAAGTCGCTCCTGCGCCACCCGGCCGCCGTGTCGCGCCTCGCCGATTTCACCTCGGGCGCGTTCCAGGAGATCATCGACGACCCGACCGCTTCGCCCAAGACCGAGCGCGTCATCTTCTGCTCGGGCAAGGTGTATTACGACCTCTGCGACTACCGCGAACGGAACCAGGTGGAGGACACCGCCATCGTCCGCATCGAGCAGCTCTATCCGCTGCACCGCGACCGCCTCGGCGAAATCGCCGACGCCTACGGCCGCGCCGCCCGCGTGATCTGGTGCCAGGAGGAACCGCAGAACATGGGCGCATGGTCTCACCTCGCGCCGCAGTTCGAGGAAATCTTCGGCCGCAAGGCCATCTACGCCGGCCGCGATGCCGCCGCCTCCCCCGCCGTCGGCCTGCTCGCCCTGCACCGCCTGCAGCTCGCCACCTTCCTCCAGAAAGCTTTCACCCTCTGACCAGTAGGGGCGCAGTCTTGCTGCGCCCTCCCCTTTTCACTTTCACTCTCACCCTTACTCTCCCCCCATGGCCATTGAAGTCAAAATCCCCCCGATGGGCGAGTCCATCACCTCCGGCGTGCTCGCCAAATGGCACGTCCAGGACGGCGACATCGTGAAGAAGGACCAGCCGCTCTTCGAACTCGAGACCGACAAGATCACCTCCGAGGGCACCGCCGAGGCCGCCGGCAGGATCACGTTCAAGGTCGCCGCCGGCACCGACGTGAAGATCGGCCAGGTCGTCGCCAGCATCGATGAATCGGCGAAGGCCACTGCCGCTCCTGTTTCCGCCGCCCCAATCGAAAATCCTAAATCGAAAATCGAAAATACCGAGTCCCCCGCCGTCCGCCGGCTCGCCGCCGAGACCGGCGTCGATCCCGCAACCATCGCCGGCACCGGCAAGGCCGGCCGCGTCACCAAGGGCGACATGCTCGCCGCCGGCGAGAAGGTCCCGGCTGGAGCGACGGCGACCCCGTCGTCGTCCGCTCCTGTTGGAGGCGGGGCGCCCTCGCCCCGCGAGGCATCACCCGCGCCCACCTCCCCGGCTCAGCGCCAGACCCGCCGCAAGATGTCACCGCTCCGCCAGAAGATCGCGCAGCGCCTCGTCGCCGCCCAGCACGAGGCCGCCATGCTCACGACCTTCAACGAGTGCGACATGTCCGCCGTCATGGAGCTGCGGAAGAAATACCAGGACGACTTCGTCAAAAAGAACGGCGTGAAGCTCGGCTTCATGTCCTTCTTCACCAAGGCCGTCGTCGCCGCCCTCAAGGAAGTGCCCGCGGTCAACGCCCAGATCGACGGCGACCACATCGTCGAGAACAATTACTACGACATCGGCATGGCCGTCTCGACCGACAAGGGCCTGATGGTCCCGGTCATCCACGATTGCGACCAACTCGGCCTGGCCGACATCGAGAAGGCCATTGCAGACGTCGCCAAGCGCGCCCGCGAGGGCAGGATCACCCTCAACGACCTCGAGGGCGGGGTCTTCACCATCACCAACGGCGGCATCTTCGGATCGATGCTCTCGACACCCATCCTCAACGCCCCGCAGAGCGCCATCCTCGGGCTGCACGCCATCAA
>JAYVZM010000418.1:0-18458 GCA_043783345.1 Verrucomicrobiota bacterium | reverse complement strand
GGACCACACATTGGCGAATTGCCCGTGCAACCCGAGCCCGCTCATGCTGGCGATGTCGCCCCCGCCCGCGCCATAGACCCACAACCAGTCGGCCGCGGTGAGCCGGGCGATCCAGCGTTCGCCGGCCGGGCTGTTGTCCTCCACGTTGGCGATCGTCGTGCGATTCGGGCCCAGCAGCGCGGTAAAAGTCCGGAAGCCCGACGCGGCAAAGGCCTCGCCGGCGGCATCGCCGATCCGATCCCCCACCAACGCGCGGGCCGTCACCCGCCGGAGGCCGTGCCGGTATTCGTGGTCCTTCTTCAGGTAGCGCCGCAGCAATTCCATTTCATCGGGGAACGGCGCCGCGGCCTGGGCCCCGGGCATGTCCGCAAAATCGACCCGGCCGACCATCAATTCCACGTCCGACGGAATCCGGTCCTGGTCGAACACCCCGTCGCCATTCGCGTCGGTCCAGTTGCCATCCATGTCCCCGTAAAATGCGTCCGCGGGCAACGGCCGGCCGCCATGGCCGTCGACATCCAGGTTGCCGGACCGGACCACCGGCACGTGGCCGAGCAGCAGCACCGCCCGGGCATTCGCGCGGTCGTCGTTGTAGGCGATGCGAATCACCTCCCGCACGGCAACGGGCGGGTCGCCGCGGCCGACGTCGCGCCGGGCCACCGTCCAGCCGTCGCCCACCAGATCGCGGACCAGCAGATCGATCTCTGCGGCCAACGCCCCGGCAACGGAATTGTCCACGACGAGAATGACTCTGCCGCGGGAATCGACCACCGGCAGATCGACGCCGGCCGCGAGGTAACCGTAGCCGGTCAGGGCCGGCGCCTGTCTGACCACCTGGTATTCGTAGAGCCGGCCCGCCGTCACGTTCGTGTCCACATAGCTCGTGGCGGAACCGGCCAGATTGATCAGCGGAGTCCAGGCGCTCGCGCCCGCCTCCTTGCGGGAGAGGGCATAGGTGTTGACCGCGCCTCGGCTCGGCACCCACGAGACCGTGATTTGCGCCGGCGCGGACTGCACGATGGCGCTTGCCTGCACCGCGTAGTCCGTCTCGCCCGCGGCCTCGCTTCCCGCGGGAAGCGTCAGGACCAGCGCGAGCCAACCCGCCGCGCCGACGGATCGGAGCGAACGGCAAGGAAAGTCTGGCGTATCCGAGGGCATGAGGGTGGACGGGGCGAATGCCGGTGGGTTCGGAAAAGACATTAGTCGCCCCGGTCTGTTCATCGCATGGGGTAACGACCTGCTAATCCCGCGGCTCCGACCCGCAGGGGTCGGAGGACGGAGGGGGCTCGGAAGGTGGGCGGCGTGCTCGCACGCGCAGCTCGCGGCTCTCCCCGCGCCTCAAGCTTTACAACTTGTCGCTTAAAGTTGTCTAGATGCGCTGGTGTCCGAGGACGACTTTGCCTTTGGGGCGGGCCGGAGGGGGCGCGGCGCCGTTTTTCTCGACGGTGATGAAGAAGTTGGGCCGGGTGGAGTTGAGCCCGCCGACGGGCCCGAGGGTGAAGGAATAAAGGCCGCGCTTCATGGCGCCGAGCGGCAGGATGCCGGCATCATGGACCTGGGCCGTGGAGGGATCGAGGATCCAGAGGTGATAGCGCTGGGTTTCGGCAATCACCGGGAGTTGCTCGATGGCGATGAAACCCTGGCGGCTGCCGGGATCGAAGAGGGCATAGCCACGATTGTCGCCGGACGCGGGATCCGGTTTGACCGGCAGGTCGCCGGGTTTCCTCCAAAAATTTTCGGCGAGCGACGCGAGCTGGATGAAACGGGCGTCGGGATCCCGCGCGGGTGCGCGCAGGGGGAGCTCGGCGAAAGTGTTCCGGTTTGGATCCAGCCCGACAAAGACAATCATGGGACGGGCGGCGGAGGAACGCAGGCTTTGCAGGGCGAGCGTGGCCAGGCTGACGGCGATCGTGGCTGCGAGGCCCCAGCGCGCGAAGGTCACCCAGCGGCCCGGGCGGGCAGCTGGCGGCGGGACCGCGGGCAGGGCGCGCAGCGCGTCGATCCGTCCCTCGATCCGGTCGAGCGTGTCGGTGGGCGGCTCCCGCCGGGGCAGGGCGCGAACGCCGCGGGCGAGGCCCGACTCGAGGTCGTGCACGAGCGCGGCCAAGCCGGGCTCGCGGAGGCGGCGGGCCTCGAAGGCGGCGCGTTGGCCGACGTCGAGCTGGTCGAGGACATAGAGGCAGGCGAGATCTTCGGGTGAGTCGTTCATGGCGGGGGTTAGTTGAGAGTGGCGCGCAGCTCAAGCAGGCCGCGGCGGATCCAAGTCTTGACCGTGCCGGCGGGTTGCGCGAGGCGCGCGGCGATTTCGGCGTGGGTGAGGGTGGAGAAAAGCGCGAGCTCGAGGGCGGTGCGTTGGGGCGGGGCAATGGTCGCGAGGGTGGCGCGCAGGAGATCGGTCGCTTCGTGCACCTCGGTGGTCCGGCGGGCGGTTTCCGGGGTGAAAAACTCCGCCGGGGCGGTATCGTCTTCGGGCAGCGGGACCGAGGCGGGAAAACGGCGTTGCTTCCGGAGGTGATCGATGCAGGTGCGGCGCAGGATGGTGACGGACCAGGTGAACGGGCGGGATTTGCGCGCATCGTAGCCGGCGGCGTGGCGCCAGATCTTCACGAAGGCATCCTGCAGCGCCTCCTCGGCGGCGCCAGGATCGCCGACGAGCCGGAGCGCGAGGGAAAACAGCACGGCGCTGTAGCGCCCGTAGAGCTGGCGGAACGCCACGCGGTCGCCAGCCGCCACGGCGGCGAGCAGATGGGTTTCCTCCAGGACGTCGTTCTCCGGTGACGGCATTTGCGGACGGCCGGGCGGGATTCAGGCCTTGGGCTTGGGCGCGGCGGGCTTGGGAAAGAGGATGGGTTCGATCTTGTCGGCCGCGGCATTGGCGGCGCCGCGGAAGACTTTTTCGAAGGTGTCGTTGGCGTGCTCCCCGAGGCGCGGGTAGTAACGGAAGGTGACAATGCCGAAATCGTGTTCCACGCCCTTGACGGTCAGGGTCATCCAGCCGCGAAACGTGAGTTCGCCCGGGGTCTCCTCGCGCAGGGGCTGGTTGAAGATGCGCAACTCGGTCTCGTTGTCCGGCGTGTTGGCCGCGAAGCGCTCGGCCGCGATGGCCACGGGCCACTTGCGCTGTTGGGCGACATGCCGGAAAGCCATGTCGAGCCAGTCGAAATCGGTGATGGCGCTGTGGTGATGCTGGATATTGTCGACGACGACGACCACGAGCTTGGGCCGGTTATCGGCGGACTTGGCGGTTTCGGCGGCGTGGGCGGCGGTCAGGAGCAGGGCCGCGGCGAGCAGGAGACGGGCGAAGGGTGTTTTCATGACAGGAGAGAATGGTTGCTGCCCACTTCTACGCAGATTTGCACGGGGCGGATTCAACGCGAGGCAGGATTTAGAGCGAAAGGGGAGCGAAGAGCTTAGGGCCGGGCGCCGGCGCCACGTTCCGTCACATTCGTTGCCGGCGGGGCATGCGCCGATACCGTTTGGGCGTTGGCATGGATTCCAGTCCGCCCTTGACGTGAGAAACGCCGCCGCTGTGAACAAAGCCGGGTAAGACCCCATGGCAGCTCCGGCGCCGGCAGGGCATGCTCGTCACGATGACCCCGAACGGCACGCCCGAACATGGAGCCACCTTAAAAGATGCCGCTGCCGCTGAGGTGCCGGTCGGCAGAGAGAAGAGGACCAAACATCAGCCCATCGTCGCGGAGTTGATCGCGCTTCTGAAGTCGAGGCCGGATCTGGCGGCTGCGCTCAAGGCCTCGATCCGCCGGGCAAACCGCCCGGAGGTCGCGACCCTCCCGCAATACTACGCCTTCCTGAATGAGATGGTCACCCTGATCCCAACGGACAGGAACCTGACCCCGGTTGTCCTGAAATTTTATTACCTCATCGACCTGTCGCCCGACGGCCTCCTGCAAGCGGATGCGCCGTTTCAGCGCTGGGCCCGCAAGTTCGCCGAAGATTGGGGTGCCTTTCTCGATACGACGGAATCTGCCCGGGGAATAACCGGCTTCTATTCCGACCCCAGCTACCAGATCGAAGACTACTACGTGGCGCCGAGCGGATGGCTGACGTTCAACCAATTCTTCGCCCGTCAGGTCCGCCCCGGGAAACGGCCCGTGGGGGATCGGTGCGACGACCGCGTGGTCGTTTCTCCGGCGGACAGTGTTTATCAAGGGCAATGGCCGATCAACAGTGATTCGAAAATTACGGTGAAGGGACTGACGTGGTCCGTCCTCGATCTCCTCGCTGGCAGCCCCGACCAAAACAAGTTCCGGGGAGGAGTGTTCACGCACAGTTTTCTAAACGTAAATGACTACCACTGGTATCACGTTCCGGTGGGCGGCGTGGTCAGGGAGGTCCGCAAGATTCCGGGCAAGGTGCTGATGGACGTGATCAAGAAACCGGACGGCTCGCTCGATATGGTCGACGGGACCGGCTACCAATTCACTCAGGACCGGGGGCTCATCGTCATCGACTCACCGCTGGGACTGGTCGCCGTATTGCCGATCGGCATGGCCCAGGTCTCCTCGGTAAACCTGACCGCAGAGCCGGGAGCGACTCTCGCCAAAGGCGAGGAGTTTGGATTCTTCTCGTTTGGCGGTTCCGACATCGTGACTCTTTTCGAAGCCGGCAAGGTCGAGCTCGAGGCGAATATCGGAACGCATTACAAGCAGGGAAGGAGGATCGGCCACGCGGTCGCCGCCGCGGGCACGAGTTCCGCCTGAGGCCAGTTGAGCGGACCCAGCCCGCGTGGGGTATGCACCGTATAGCGGAAAGGCTCCCGGGCGGGTATCTTCGACCCTCGCTTGTTTCATCAACCCAAAAATCAATCCCATGACTGCTGCCAAAACCTCTTTGATCCTCACCTGTGGCCTCGCGCTCGTCGCGCTGCCGTGCGCCTTCGCCGAGCACTCGTCTGACGCCATGTTCAAGGCGATGGACACCAACGGCGACGGGCAGGTGTCCCGCGCGGAGCATGCCGTCTCCTCCCAGAAGATGTTCGCTGACGCGGACACCAATCACAACGGCCAGCTCACCCTCGCCGAGATGAAGGCCGCCCACGCGAAGATGAAGGCGGATCACGCCAAAATGAAGGCGGACATGCCCATGAAGGATGAGATGTCCGCTGAAGAAATGATCAAGAATTGCGACCAGAACAATGACGCTCAGCTGAGCGCGGCCGAGCATGCGGCGGGCGCCGATGCGATGTTCACCAAGATGGACACCGACGGCGACGGTTTCCTGAGTGTCAAAGAGTGCTCCGCTGGCCACGAGGCCATGATGAAGGACAAGAAGAGCGCCAACTAGACGCCCGCTCTTGCCTTATTTCCCGCCCGCGACTCCTCCGAGCCGCGGGCTTTTTTGCGCCTGCGTCGTGGCTGCAGTCGACCGGAGGAGGTGGTCGCATTTTGCGACTACCTCGGATTTTTCATCTGCTGTCAGGAGCCGGGCTTGGGGTCCTGGGCGCCACCTTCGGGGAAGACGGCGATGAGTTGTTCGACTTCCAGCACTTGGGTGGGGCTGTAGAGGCGGCTGACCTGCACCCAGGTGGCGGCGGGAAATTCCGTGCCGTAGAACGCCCGGCGCACCGCGAGGTTGGTTTTCAGGACGTCGAGGTCGGCGGTGTAGACGTTTTCCTTCACCACGTGGGCAAAGGTCAGGCGGTAGTGCGCCAGGGTTTTCTCCGGTTCGCCGTAGACGCCGCGGATGGCGTCGGGCATGGCGCCCTCACCCGTGAGGCCCGAGACATAGAGGGTGTGCCCACGCGCACGGCCTGACGATAGCCGATCTCGTCCTCCCAATCCCCGCGCTTGAACTGGTCGGTCTTATGCCCGCACGCGTGCCGGTGCAGATTGCCCGGCATGATCGCATCTTGCCGCTGCGGACCCTTCCGCCTGGTTGGGGCGGCTCAACCGGCGCCGAGTTTCCGGCGGATGGGATCGCGGGCCCTGGGGCCGGTGATTGCGGCCGCGAGAATTCGTGGTGAATCTGCCTCGCCCTAGGATGAGGATCGCTCACTTGAGCGACGCCATGTCGATCACGAAGCGGTATTTCACGTCGCTCTTCAGCATGCGTTCGTAGGCGTCGTTGATCTGGTCCATGCGGATCATCTCGATATCGCAGGTGATGTTGTGCTTGCCGCAGAAATCCAGCATCTCCTGCGTCTCGGGCAGCCCGCCGATCAACGAGCCGGAGAAGGAGCGGCGGCGGAAAATCAGAGGGAACGCCGCCACCGGCAGCGGCTTCTCGGGCGCGCCGACCAGCACCAGGTTGCCGTCGCGCTTCAGCAGGTTGAGGTAGGCGTTGAGGTCGTGGCTGGCGGACACGGCGTCCAGAATGAAATCGAAGCTGCCGGCCTGCGCCGCCATCTGGGCCTCGTCGGTGGAGACGACCACCTCGTGGGCGCCGAGGCGCTTGGCGTCCGCGACCTTGCCGGGTGAAGTGGTGAATAGCACGACGTGGGCGCCGAAGGCCTTGGCGAACTTGACGCCCATGTGGCCGAGGCCGCCCAGTCCGACGATGCCGACCTTCTGGCCGGGGCCGACCTTCCAATGGCGCATCGGGGAATAGGTGGTGATGCCGGCGCACAGCAGGGGCGCGGCGGCGGCGGGGTTGAGGTTGGCGGGTATCCGGAGCACGAAGGCCTCCGTCACCACGATGCTCTGCGAATAGCCGCCGAGCGTGGGGGCGTTGAGATGCTTGTCCGTGCTGCCGTAGGTCATCACCATGCCTGCGCAGAATTGCTCCAGGCCCGAGCGGCAATCCGGGCAGGTGCGGCAGGAATCGACGAGGCAGCCCACGCCGACCGTGTCGCCGACCTTGAACTTCTTCACGCCGCTGCCGGTGGCCGTCACGCGGCCCACGATCTCATGGCCCGGCACGGCGGGATACTGGGTGAAGTGCCATTCGTCGCGCGCGTAGTGCAAGTCGGAATGGCAGACGCCGCAATAGAGGATCTGGATCTGGACGTCGCTGGCGGTCGGCTGGCGGCGCTCGATGACGGCCGCGCCGAGCGGGGAGGTGGCGCTGGTCGTGGAAAAAGCCTTGGTGGAATAACAAACGGGTTTGGACATGGGAGGGAAGCGGGTTGCTGTCGAAGATTATCAACGTGGCGGGAACTGCAAATGCGAATGGGGGGAGGTAACCGGTGACCGGTGAAAAGTTGACGGTGATCGGCATGTTGAAAGCTCACTGTCCGCGGTCTACCGTCTACCGTCTACCGGCTCGCGGGCGCGGGCAAAGGACCGTGACCCTCCGCTTCGAGCCGCTTCCGGCGAAATAAAGGTCTCATATCAGCCCCGCTGAAGACTCGGGGTAAAAGGTAACGCATGACGCCTGGCTCAATTCCGTCCGCCGTTGGCTGCCGGCGGGAAGGTGTTTGCACTCGACCGGGGGGGTCGGTTGAAGTTGGTTCACTCCCTTTTTTCGCCATGCCCCGAACCTTCCCCCGCCTGCTGGGTTTCGCCAGCCTGTTCCTCATCGCCGCGCTGAGCCTCGGCGCGGCCGATTCGCCCGCCCGCAAGCGGGTCGCCCTGGTCATCGACGACGGCCCGATCCCGGAGCACAATGCCCGGTTCCTCGAGCTGTTTGCCTGCGAGCACGTGCACGTGACGTTCTCGCATCTGGGCAAGAACGTCGTCGCGCACCCGGAGCTGGCCCGGGCCGTCGCTGCGGCCGGGCACGAGATCAACAACCATTCCTACACGCACCCGCACCTCAAGTCGCTTTCCGATGCCGATATCGCGCGCGAGGTCGCCGACACGCAGGCCGCGGTCCGGCAGGCGACGGGCCGGGCGCCGGTGTGGTTCTGGGCGCCTTTCCTCGAATATGACGACCGCGTGGACGCGGTCGTGCGGCGGGCCGGGCTGGAGCATTTCCCCTGGAAAAAATACCACTTCATCGGCTCGTTGGACTGGGAGGCCGGGACCAGCGGGGAGCAATTCCGCCAACTCAGCACCGCGGGCATCGTGGACGGCACGGTGATCCTCATGCACGAATTCCCGGAGGTCACGCTCGTCAGCCTTCCCGCGGTGATCGCCGAGCTCAAGCGGCAGGGCGTGGAGTTCGTCACATTCAGCGAGCTGGCGGCGGGGAAGTGATCGCGGAAACGCGGAAGGGCGGAAGAAGACCGAGTGGCCACGAAAAGCCCCGGGAAGGGACAAAACTGAATGTCACGTGTTAAGTGACATGTGGATTTTCAGATCGGGAGATTTCGCTGCCGGCGCTTAAGCAACCGGGGCAGGTTCTTCCTGGCCAACTCGTGTTGGGGCCGTTCCTGCCCGAAAGGCGCCCGGCACGGCCACCCCTGCGGGGCCACCCCTAGCGGGTGACCCTCTCCGCGCTGCTGCGCTACGTTCTCGCGCTGGAAGGCAGGCGTTGGCTTGTCGAGCCGACTTGTCCGTCGAAGCCCTGGCGAAGGCTGATCTCGGGCTGCCTGTCGGCCGTCCGGTCCGCCATCCTGTCGAGCCGTAGAGCCGCGCGAAGGCTGAATGGCCTAGCGACGGCGGAAGGCTCGGTGAAGGCTGATGGCGTGCTTGGGGCAGCATGCCAGGCCTGCGGTGAACGGCCCGCGCCAGGCAATCCGGGAGATGAACGAAAAACGGGCAGCGAATTCGTCGGTTCGGCGGATTTGGGTCTTGAGCGCGGTGCCGGCTTGCGCGACCGTGCGGGCGTCAAAGTCCACGGCTTGGAATCGCGGTTATGCCCCTCTACTTAGTGTTCACAATCGTTGTCTGCGGCCTCGTGATTGTTTTGCTGATCGTGATCTGGGTGGTGATTAGTAAATATTCAGGGCCGGTCGGTCCCGCTGCGCCAACGCCCGTCATTCCCGTTCCGGCGCCGCCGCTGCCTCCACCGCCACCACCTGCATCGCCGCCCCCGCCATCCGTTCCGACCATTCGATTTATCACCCGCCCGCCGACCGTGGGCCAGGGCCCGGGGAAGCGTGGCACCTTTGTCTACAAGGCGGAGAATGACATCGGCCTGCCGGTTCGCAGCCGCCAGACGCTGATCGAACTCGCGGCGGGCAACGGCGGCGCGATCGTCAGGCTCGACGGCGCGGTGTTGAAGTATTGGGACTTCGCCGATGCTCCGGTCCTGTTCCGGATCGAGACCGACGACAGCGGCCCCGACGCGGGTGAGATCGACATTGTCGTCGAGCTCAACGATCACATCGGACCCGCAACGCTGACGGCCACCGACGTCGATTCCGGCGCCAGGGTCACGGCGAATTTCAACGGGGTTCCGTGATTGTAGCGGCGGTCTGCTACCGCCGGTTCTTGAAACGGCGTTCATGGAGCGCAACGCTTTTGCTCATTCTGGGACGGATCGAGCGCGCGGACGCTGGCCTTGGGCCATCCGGCGTTCGGAACTCTCGACGCGGCACTTGAATTCATCGGTCATCTGCAAGCGGAGGCGCCGGACGAGCCGGGCCTCATCCTTCCGCCGGAGTTCGTGTTCCCAAACACGAGCGACAGTCCAGCCGCGTGCGCGCAGGGCGCGATTTACGCGGCGATCGCGGGTCTTGTTGTCGGTGATCTTGGCCAGCCAGAACGCCGCGCGGTTCTTCGGCCAAGTCGCGTGCCTGGGGCAGGGTGCTGGCATGAAGCCGAGCGCCATCACCGTTGATCCCGAAATCATGAGCGGGGCGCCGTGCTTTTGCCGGGACCCGGGTGCCGGTGCGGACGCTTTTTGATTATTTTGATGGCGGCCATCCGTTGGCCGACTTCCTCGAGGATTTTCCCACGGTCACCGCGGAGCAAGCGCATCAGCTGCTGGCTGAAGCGCGACAGATGGCAGGGTCTCGTGGCTGAATTGAAACTTGCGACGGGGACGCTGCCTGAGTATCCGTAGCTCCATGCTCGACTGGAAAGATTGCCCCGAGGTGGAGCGTTCGCCCGACAAGGTGAGCGGAACCTGGGTATTTCGCGGCACCCGGGTGCCGGTCCGGGCGTTGTTCGAAAATCTCGAAGCCGGGGCCAAGGTGGATGACTTTCTGGCATGGTTTGAAGGGGTGACCCGTGCACAGGTCGAAGCTGTGCTGGAGCATGCTTCCGCCAGCCTGACCACGACCAAGTAGGCGGACTCGCCGTGAAAATCCTGTTCGACCAAGGCGTGCCTGTCCCTCTGCGGCATGATCTGGCCGGGCTGGAGATCACGACGGCGTATCGCATGGGCTGGAGCAACCTAGGCAATGGCGCGCTACTGAAGGCAGCCGAGGAGGCAGGGCTTACGGTGTTTGTCACCACGGACCAGAATCTCCGCTATCAGCAGAATCTCAAGGAGCGGCGCATCGCCATCGTGGTGCTGCCGACCACCCGCTGGCCGGAGATCAAACCTCACGCCGACAAGATCAGGGATACGCTCAGCGAGATCCAGCCGGGAGACTACCGGGAGCTGGTCTGGTGATGGTCAGCCAATCCGGACGCAGCCCCTCGACAAGCTCTGGGCCCTGAGCCGGTCGAATGGGCAAGACTGCGCCCCTGCGGGCTCGGGCGTTGGCAAGCGATGCCCCTACATGTGGGCTGTTGAGGGCAGCATCCTTCGCCAAGGTTTCGGACCCCAAGACGCCCCTACCGGCCGGTCGGAGACCGGCCCTACTTCAGGGCGAGGTCGGGGCGCTTCACTTCTTTAATGGACCACTTGGTGACGGTCAGGCCTTTGGCGGTTCGAGTGCTCACTGGGACTGGAGTCAGGTCGAAGTCGAATTCGCGGACGCGGGCCTTGGAACGGCCATCCAGAGAAACGTGGACAGTCTTGGGCATGTCTTTCTCCTTATCGCTGACTTCGAGGTAGATCAGTTTCGAGCCTTCCGACTTGGCCAACGGGTAGAGCTTGTCGCGGCTCAGGCCGCCGATTTGGAATTTTTTGGCGAAGGCCTTCCCGGTCGCGCCGTCCTGATAGATCATCGTGTAGAATCTCGTGTCGCCGTCCTTGGACCAGACGGCGACGTGGCGGATGTCGAGGCCCATGAAAACCTTGTCGGTGACCTTGGTGACCTTGAGCGTGGCGTCGCCCATGATAGTGAGGGCGCTGTCGAGGATCGTGCATTCCTGGACAAACTCGTGCTGGCGCCAGTTGAGGCCGATGAAGCCGTCCTCGCGGTTGACGTAGAGGCGCTGGTTGGCCGAGACGACCTCTGAGGCGTCGATCTGCTCGATCTCGTCGTAGCTGGTGCGGCGCTTCAGGCCCTTGCCGTATTTCTCCTGCAGCATCTCGAACCAAGCGATGGCGTAGCCAGTGAGGTTCTTGAGATTGGCCTTCGTCTCCTTCATGCCTTCCTCAATCTTCTTGATGGCCTCGTCGGCCTGGAAGCGGTTGTAGGCGGAGATGCGCTTGATGCGGATCTCGGTCAGGCGCGTGATGTCGTCATCCGTCACCGCGCGGCGGAGCTGCTTGAGGAAGGGCTTCAAGCCGCCGCGGATCTCGGCGAGGACGCTCTCCCAGGTCTTGGATTTCTCGATGAGCCGGTAGACGCGCTCCTCGATGAAGATGCGCTCGAGGGAATCCCAGTGCCACTGCTGCTCGAGCTCGCCGAGTTTGATTTCCAGCTCCTGCTTGAGGAGGGCCTTGGTCCGCTCGGCGCTGCGCTTGAGGATCTCGCGGACGCCGAGGAACTGCGGCTTGTCGTTCTCGATGACGCACGCGGCGGGGTTGAGCTGGATCTGGCAGCTGGTGAAGACGTAGAGCTGCTGGATGATCTGCTCCGGGTCGGCGCCCTGCGGCAGGTGGACGAGGATCTCGACGGAGTCGGCGGTGTTGTCGTCGACGTGCTTGACCTTGATCTTGCCCTTGGCGTTGGCGGCGAGGATGGACTCGATGAGGGTTTCCGTGGTGGTGCCGAAGGGGAGTTCCGTGATGGCGAGCAGGTATTTGCTGCGGACCTCGATCTTGGCGCGGACCTTCACCTTGCTGCCGCGCTCGCCGTCGTTGTATTCGGAAAAATCGGCGGTGCCGCCGGTGGGGAAGTCGGGGAGGATGCGGAAGGTTTTTCCCTGGAGGTGGTTGATGGCGGCGCGGCAGAGGTCGTTGAAATTGTGCGGGAGGATCTTGGTCGAGAGGCCGACCGCGATGCCGTCGGCTCCGTCGAGCAGCACGATGGGGAACTTGGCGGGGAGGGTGACGGGCTCCTTGGCGCGGCCGTCGTAGCTGAGCTGCCAGGCGGTGGTCTTCGGGTTGAAGAGGACGTCCTTGGCGAAGCCCGTCAGGCGGGCCTCGATGTAACGGGCGGCGGCGGCCTCGTCGCCGGTCATGGTGTTGCCGAAATTGCCCTGCGGCTCGATGAGGAAGGCGCGCTGGCCGATGCCGACGAGGGCGGCGCCGATGGAGGCGTCGCCGTGCGGGTGGAGCGCCATGGTGCGGCCGACGACGTTGGCGACCTTGTGGAAGCGGCCGTCGTCCATTTCCCAAAGCGTGTGGAGAATGCGGCGCTGGACGGGCTTCAGGCCGTCGTCGATGTGCGGGACGGCGCGGTCGAGGATGACGTAGCTGGCGTATTCGAGGAACCAGTTGCGGTAGTGCTGGGCCAGCGGGGCGTCCTCGTCCTGGACCTTGACGCCTTTCTTCCGCTTTGGAGGCGGAGCCTCCGCAGCGGAAGAGGAGACCTGAGGGCTGAGAGCTGAAACCTGAGATTTGAAACCTGAGACCTGAGGGCTGGGAGTTGCATCCTCCGGTTTCAAGTTGCCGTTTTCCGGTTTCTTGCCGGCACCTTCAGGTTTCAGGTTTCCTGTTTCAGGTTTCGGGGCCGCCGCCGGAGCTGCGTCCAGCGGCAGCTCCGGCTGGTTGTTGTTCTTGGAGGACTTGCGTTTGGCCATTTAGGAAAGGAGTGACGAGTGAAAAGTGACGTGTGACGAGATCCGCAGACGGGGTGGCTGCGTTAGGGTGAGCACCGTTGCGGGTTGCTACCAGCCCGGTGTTTGTCCGGGCCAGATCGCCCGGCAAACAGGCTAGGGAGACTCAACCGACTCCGTCAAGCGGGGCATTGCGTTTTGGTAGGCCAGCGAGCTTGCGCGCGCCTCCACAAGCTACGCGAGCAAGCTCGCCGCCCACCTCCTGCGTGGTCCGCGCCAGATCCTCCGGCGAGTTCAGGTTGGCGAGCAGCTTCGCCTCTTCGGCGGTGAGCGCGTGGGGCTGCAGGCGTCCGGCGGCGTGCAACGCGGCGCAGACGGACTGCAGCGACCGGCCGGCGGCGGAGGCGGCTTGCAACTCGGGCAAAGCCGAGCGATGCCACGCGGCGGCGAAGGGCTCGAAGAGGCCGTCGTGCATCGGCACCACGGAAACACCCGCCTCCCGCGCCGCGCCAGCGAATTTCTCCAGCAAATCGGCCGTGACCAGCGGCAGGTCCACCGCCAGCGCGGTGACGACCGGTGCCGGAGTGGCGGTGAAGGCATCGACGAAGGCTTGCAAGGCGCCGCCTTGGCCGACGCGATCCTCGATCCGCACAAATCCGTTAGGCGTCCACGTTTGATCGCGCCGGCAGGCGAGCAGCAGCGGCCAGGCGCCCGAGGCGAAGAGGGTGGCGGCCTGATTGTCGCCCAAGGAGCGGCCGTGCCAGTCGAGCGAGGCCTTGTCGCGACCCATGCGTTTCGCCCGGCCGCCGGCGAGCAGCAGGCCGGCGGCGCCGGCGCAGTCCACGCGCAGCGGGCCGTCGCTGAGAATCTTCGCCCGCAAACCGCCGCGGCCGCGCAGCCAGGCTTCCACGCCCGGGCCGACGGCCTGGTCCATCCAGTAACACGGCTTGCATTCGGCCATGCCGAGGAAGCGCACGCCCTGCACGGCGAATTCGCGGTCGATGAGGGTGTTGAGATCGACGTCACGGGTGATGACATTGCGCCGGTAGACCGACGGCGGACACGGCGCGGGGCGCAGTTCGCGCAGCAGGGCGCGGTGGACCTCCTCGGCGAAGAAGGTGATCTGCCCCGGGTTGTCGGGCTTGTGATCCCAGAACCGGTCGCCATGCAGCCCGCGGCCGGCGACGCAGTCGACCGTTTCAAGCGACGCCATCGCGTGGGTGCCCGGCGGCTGGCCGTGGTGCCCGATGAAATTGTGTCCGGCGGAAAGGTGGAGGGCCGCTACCTTCATGGAGAAACCTCCCTCTCAAATTCCGCAGAAGGGATGGCCGCAAAAAGCACAAAAAAACCAAAATCTGAAGGAGAGGACACACGGTGGGCGGCGAGCTTGCTCGCGCAGTTTGCCGAGGCGCGACCAAGGTCGCCGGCCCACAAATACTGTCCGATACATGAATTCATTATCCGTGTAATCCGTGGTTAACCTTAATTTAGCCCGAGGCGTTCCGCGCCGGTGTGAATGTTCATTTTGTCGGCGCGGAGGAAGCCGATGACGGTCAGGCCGCCGCGTTCCGCGCACTCAAGGGCGAGGCTGGAGGGCGCGCCGATGCCTGCGACGAGCGGCACGCCGGCGGCGAGGGCCTTTTGCACGAGTTCGAAGGAGATGCGGCCGCTCAGCAGCAGGCCGTGCGCGGACAGCGGCAGCCGGCGGTCGAGCAGCGCGCGACCGAGGATCTTGTCGAGGGCGTTGTGCCGGCCGACATCCTCGCGCACGATCTCGAGTTCGCCGGCCTGATTGAAGAGGGCGCACGCATGGAGTCCGCCGGTGCTGGCAAAGACCGGCTGGGCCGCGCGCAGCCGCGCGGGCAGTTCCCCGAGTTTTTGCGGATCGAAGGCCGGCCCCGGCGCCACGGGCGGAAAAGCCTGCAGCACGGCGTCGAGCGTGGCCTTGCCGCACACGCCGCAACTGGACGAGCTGAAGACGTGGCGCGTGAGGCGGCCGAAGTCCACCGGGGTGGACGTCGCAAGGAGGGTGTTGATGACATTCCCCGAAGCGCCGCCGTCCTGGTCGCGGCAGGGCAGGATATCGAGGATGTCATCGGCGTGGCGGATCACGCCCTCGGTGAGCAGGAACCCTGCCGCCAGTTCGCGATCATGCCCGGGTGTGCGCATGACGACGGCGATGCTGCGACCGGCGACGCGGAGCTCGAGCGGTTCCTCGACAGCGACGGAGTCCTGGTCGGAGGTGCCGGCGGGCCAGCGGCGCACGGAGACTTTGCCGGGATCATTCATGCGGTTTGGTTGAAATGTAGCCACGAGCGTGAGCGTGTGGTCGGCCATCCACTCGCTCACGCTCGTGGCTACGGGTGAAATCCGGTTTCATCGGACAGTCGCTCCCGCCCGGACGGGCTCGAGGCGCACGCGGGCGTTGTAGTCGGGGGTGTCGCTCGACGGCTCGCGGTTGTTGCGCGGGAGCAGGCGATTGCCCTCGGGCCAGTGGATCTGCAGGTTGCCCGGGGCGATGGGGGCGAGGAAAACGCGACCGGTGAAACGGCCGAGCGAGTTGACCAGCTCGACGCGGTCGCCCTGCATCAGGTGGTGCGCGGCGGCATCGTCGGCGTTGATGAGCACGGCGTCGCGGCCGGCGCCGTTGAGCGGATCGACCTCGGCGTAGATGAGCGTGTTGAACTGCTTGCCGCGCCGCGTGCTGACGTGGAACGTGCCGTCGTCGGGCGCGGTGGCGGGCAGCGCGGGAGCGGTGAACACCGCACGACCTTCCGGCAGCGGGAAGTTGCCGTTGGCGCAGAGGTGACGGCCGCCGTATTGGAAGGCGTCGCCGGTTTTCCGGAGGTGCTGGATGCCGTTGTAGAACGGCACGACGCGGGCGATCTCCTCGCGCAGGGCCCAGCCGTCGGCGGCGCCGAGGAGGGCGGCGCGCTCGGGCCACGCGGCCGCGGCGAGGTCGCGGAAAATTTTCCATTCGGCGCGGGCCTCGCCGACCTGGCGCGGCAGCTCAGGGCTGAACCTCACGCGGCGTTCGGTGCTCGTCTCGGTGCCGCCGTCGTCCAGCTCGTAACGGGTCTTTGCCGGGAGCAGCCAGACCTCTTCGGCCGGCTCGATGAACATCTGGTCGGTGAGGATGATGTCCTGGTGCACGCGCACCGGCACGCGCGCCAGCGCTGCGCGGACATAATCCGGGTCGGGCATGGTGCGGAGGAGGTTGCCGCCGGCGCAGTAGAGAAGGTCGAGCTGGCCGCGGTGGGCGGCCTCGACCATTTCCGGCGTGGTGTAGCCGACGTGGTGCGGAATCGAGAAACCGTATTGGTTTTCAAGCGCGGCGGCGTTGGCCGCGGTGATGGGTTTGCCGCCGGGCAGGGCGGTGGAATAGCAGCCCATCTCGGCGCCGCCCTGCACGGAGGAGTGGCCGCGGATCGGGACGACGCCGCACGCGTCGCGGCCGACCCAGCCGCGGGCCAGCGCGAGGTTGAGGATCATGCGCACGCCGTCGGAGCCGGCGGGCTGTTGGGTGATGCCCATGCTCCAGACGAGGATGCCGTTGCGCGCAGCGCCGATGAGCCGGGCGAATTCCTCGATGGTTGCGCGCGGGAGGCCGCTGGCGGCTTCGAGGGCGGACCAGTCGAGCGCCCCGACCTTTTGCCGGAGTTCGTCGAGGCCGGTCGTGTGGGCGGCGATGAAGGCCTGGTCGACCTGGCCGGCGGCGAAGAGGACTTTCAAGGCGCCGTAGAGAAACGCGATGTCGCCGCCCTGCGCGACGGGGAACCAGTGGTCGGTCAGGTCGGTGCCGAAAAGCGCGCTGCGGAGGTCCGACGGCACCCAGTAGCGCTGCATGCCGGGCTCAAGGTAGGGGTTGACGAGGATGATCTTCGTGCCGCGGCGCTTGGCCTGCAGCAGGTATTTGGTGGTGACGGGCTGGTCGTTGGCCGGGTTGGCGCCGAAGAAAACGATGACATTGGCGTCGAACCAGTCGAGGTAGCTGCAGGTGGAGGCGGCGACGCCGACCATTTCCTTCATCGCGGCGGTCGAGGGAGCGTGGCAGAGGCGCGCGGCGTTGTCGACATGGTTGGTGCCGAGGAAGCGCGCGGCTTTTTGCGCCATGTAATAGACCTCGTTGGTCACGCCGCGGGCGGTGATGAAGAAGGCGAGGCGCAACGGGTCGATGGCGCGGAGGCGCTCGCCGAGGCGCGTGTGGACCTCGTCCCATGAGACGCGCTTGAAACCGCGCTCGCCGCGCCGGCGGACCATGGGATACGGCAGCCGGCCGAGTTCGCGGAGCGCGGCGTTGTCGAAGTGAGCGAGGGTGCTCGCATCGGCGAGCAGGGCCGCGTCGAGCGGACCGACGGTGTTGAGCCGGAGCAGATTCAACCGCGTCATGCACAGGTGGACGCCAGGGATGGTCCAATCGTGCAAGCCGGCGACGCCGAGCGCGCAGCCGTCGCAGACGCCGCGCGTGATGACCTTCAACGCGTAGGCGGGGTTGTCGCGGTTGCGCCAGGCGATGCCGAGCATGTCGCGAAAATGCCTGGGCTTCCGCCAGCCGACACCGAAGGGCAGCAGGCGAGCGAACCAGTCCCGCGAGCCGAAGCGGACGCGGTGCGTGTCGCCCGGCGGGACACCGGGTGCCGGGTGGGCGGGGTCTGATTTCTTGCCGCGGGGCATTGAGAAAGTAGCGAGTAGTGAGTAGCGATTAGAGAGTAACGATTAGAGAGTAGCGAGAATCCAGAATTCAGAATTCGAGATCCAGACGTCGTGACCTAGTCGTGGGTAATTTCTCTACTGGGTAGGCGTGGTGCCCGGCTGGTGCAACAAGTCCAGCGCGACCACGAGGGCCGGATCGGTGCCGGCGCGCAGGTCGGCGAGGGTCGGCCGCGGGGTTTGCACGTCGGGCATGACCCCGCGGCCCTCGAGTCGCTGGCCGTCGAGTCCGACGTAGTCCATGAAAGGCACCTGCAGGCTCCCGCCGCCGGGCAGCGACCAGTGCCGGGAATAGATCACGGCGCCGGCGGTGCGCTGGCCGACGACCTGGGCGCGGTGGTGATACTGGAGCACGTGGGTGAAAATCTCGGCGGCGCTGCCGGTCAGGATGCTCGTCAGCACCACGACGCGACCGGAGTAGTGGGCGGAGAGCCAGGAGAAGCTGTGTTCCTCCCGCTCGGCGCCGCTGCGCTTGATGAGGCGGCCCTCGGCGACGCGCTGGGGAAAAAACTCCGCCACCGCCACGCTGAGGGCGAGGGCGTGGCCGCCGGGATTGGCGCGCAGGTCGACGATGACCCCCGGCGGGGTGGGCTTGGTTTTGAGTTGTTCGCTGAGCCAGCTCAGGAACTCGCGGTCGAATTCGTCGAAGCGGAGGTGGAGGAAGCCGCCGGGGAGGACATGGGCTTCGCGGCGGACAAAGCTGATCAACCGGGGCTCGAAGACGAGCGAGCGCGGATGGTTCTGCTCATCGAGAAAACCATAGGTGACCGGCCGTCCGAGCAGCGGGATGTAGGTGTCACCGTCCTTGATGGGCTGGCCGTTGCGGGAGACGACGAACCAGCCGAGTTCCACGCCGGCGGCCGCGGCGGGGCTGCCGGGCACGATTTCAACGACCACACGCTTGCCCTCGACGTTCAGCCAGCGCAGGCCGACGGCGGCCCGGTGTTCCGTGCCGAGTTCGTG
>JAYVZM010000417.1:0-18477 GCA_043783345.1 Verrucomicrobiota bacterium | reverse complement strand
TCTTCGCCACCTCGGCGAGAAACGCGCGGTCCTCGGGCGCGGCGGCCCAGCGGGCCCACAACTCATAGAAAGCCGGCAGGTGATACGAGGCGTCGGTGAACTTGTCGCCGGGCGGGTGGGGCGTGAAGACGATCTGCTTCGCCTCCCGGTCGAACATGTCGGTGATGTTTTCGCGGCCCGGCTCCTCGTGCTTGTGCAGCATGGTGCGGAGCAGCGCCTGCGCCTCGGCGGAGTAATTGAAGATGCCTTCGGCGTCGCCCCAGCGGTGCGAGGCGAAGAAGAGCGCCATGACAAACCATTCCTCGCCGTCGGGCGCCGGGCCGCCGCCCTTGATCTCGCTGCCGTCGTCGCGGGTCATGCTGCCGTTGTAGGCGGTGTGCCAGGTGAAATATCCGCGCAGCGGCCCGCTGTCGTGATACATGAAACGTTTCGCGAATTTCCAGAGCTGGTTGAACTCCCTCTGGTGGTTGGTCTGCACGGCGATCATCATGCCGTAGGACATGCCCTCGGAGCGCACGTCCCGGTTTCCCACGTCGGGGATGTAGGCCATGTCGTCCGCGATCGGGTAGAACAACCGCTGGGTGACCAGGTCGCCCTCGAAAAACTGCCGCCACGCGGTCTGCAGCCTGGCGTCGACCTCGGCGTCGGTCTTGCCGAGGAGCTCGTGAAAGAGATTGCGGTAACGACCGGTGGCGAAGGCGCCGGCGACGGTTTCGGCCGCCGTGGACCCAGCCGGGACAAGCAGAACGAGCAGCGGGAGCAAAAGGAGAGGGAACTTCATTTTGCCGGAGGAGGGTAGATCTGAAACCGGCCGCCGGTTTGCAACAAACCCAACAGGTAGAGCAGGCCGTCGTAGTAACGCCATTTCCCCGCCGGGACCGGGGCGTCCCAGAGGTGCTGAACGAAAGGGCGGGCGAGATCGGGCTCGGCGGCCTGCCCGGCGACTGCGGCCATGGCGATGAGCCCGATGGACGCGTCGGTGGACAGCGGTTTGCCCTCGAGGGTGAATTGATTGGCACTGCCAAGCGCCTGCGACTGGAGGAAGCGGAGCACGCGGTTGCTTTGCGCCACCGCCCAGGGATCGGCGCGCCACCAGGCGTAATCGAGCGCGACGTTGGCCGGCGTGCGCCACGCGTCGAAACGGAAATCGCCCTTGTCCTCGCTGAAAGCCCGATGGGGCCGGCCGTCGAAATAGGCGTAGTCGGGCATCAGGCCGGTAAGCGGGTGCGCCGTTTTCTTGAAAAAGCCCCGGCTGGTTCGCGCGGCCTCCGTCCAAAACCGGGAATCGGCCGGGTCGGTGGCCCAGCGCGCCCACAACTCATAGAATGCGGGCAGATGGTAGGAGGGATCGGTGAAGGTGTCGCCTGGCGGGGTGGGGGCGAAGACGACCTGTTTTTCGCCCCGATGGAAAATGCTGGTGACGCCCCCGACGGCTGGTTTGTGCAGCATCTCGCGCAGCAGCGCCTGGGCCTCGGCCTCGTAGTTGAAAATACCGCCGCCGTTGCCCCAACGATGCGCGGCGAAGAACAGCGCCATGGCGAACCATTCCTCGCCGTCGCTGGCGGAACCGGGATCGAGCTGCCGGCCATCAAACCGGCACTGCCATGCGAAGTAGCCGCGGCGCGGGCCCTCGTGATGCCGCATGTATTTGTCCGCCCAGCGCCAGAGCCGGTCGAACTCCTCCCGGTGGTCGAGTTGCACGGCGATCATCATGCCGTAGGACATGCCTTCGGAGCGGACATCGCCGCTCCCGATGTCGGCGATGTAGGCCATGGCTTCGCCCACGGGATAGTAAACGCGCTGGCTATCGTTGTTCCCGTAGAAGAGCTGCCGCCAGGCGGTGTCGAGTTTCGCGCTGACTGCGGCGTCCGTTTTGCCGAGCAAATCGTGAAAGAGATCGCGGCGGTGCCCGGTGGCGACCACACCGCCTACGCCCGCCGTGGGAGCGGCGAGCGCAGGCGCGAGGAGTCCGAGCAATGGGAGAATGAAGCGAAGTGCACGCATGGCGGGATGGACGGTCCGCGCCGCAACTCGTCTCAGGTGGAGGCGAATTTTTTGCGGCGCTCGGCGAGTTCGTCCTGGATGCGGAGGTTCAATTCCTTGCCAATGGGGTAAAAGGCCAGACACACGAGACCAAGAGCAAAGGGCACCGCCGCGTAAAGGGAGGCGCTCAGGCGGATGCCGAGCAGGGTATGGGCGGATTGGGAAGCGTTTGCGACATAGCCGTAGCCTTCCATGATCCAGCCGCTGAGCGCGCCGCCAAGGCCGAGGCCGGCTTTGAGGGCGAAGAGAATGCCGGCGAACATGAAGCCGGTCGCGCGCCGCGACGTTTTCCATTCGGAGTAATCGGCGGCGTCGGCGATCATGACCCAGAGCAGCGGAACCGTCGGACCCCAGCCGAGCGCCCAGATCACGCTGAGAATGAACATCAGGTTGAGGTCCGTCGGCGAGACGAAAAAGAATGCGATGGTGGCGAGCGTGGTGACCGACAGGCCGGCGATGAACACGGTTTTCTTGCCGAAGCGCTCGCAGAGCGGTTTCGACAGCAGGATGCATCCGATCTGGATGACCGAGCCGAGCACCGAGAAAAAGCTCAGGCCGACGGAGGCGGCGTTCGAATAGTCGGGTTTCACCAGCAAGCCGAGGCCGTCGAGCGCTGTCCGCCAGGCGCTGGGTTCGCCGGTGCCGGCGCTCAGGCCAATCTGGCCGAGGAAGGCGGTGACGGCCGCCGGGTCCATATAGTATTTGAGCAGGTAGTTCAGGGAACTGCCGCGGAGGACGAGCGTGGTGAAGATGAGCAGGGTGAAGATGAACAGGGCGATCCACGGGGGGCAGCTGAAGACGTTCTTGATGTCTTCCTTGATCGCGGGCTTTTGTTCCGGATTGGACAGCACGCGTTCCTTCGTGGTCGAGAAAACCACGAAATTGCAAACGACCATGACGGCGCCGAAGATGGCCATCGTGCAGGCCCAGCCCTTCGCGCTGTCGCCGGCGCCGAACTTGTCGACGAGCGGGAGGGCGAGCGCCTGAATGATGAACTGGCCGATGAGGGCGGCGACGAAGCGGTAGCGGGCGATGTTGGTGCGCTCGTTCACGTCGGGCGTCATGACGCCCATGAGGGCGGAATACGGCGTGTTGTTCGCCGAGTAGAGAATCATCACCAGAATGTAGGTGAAGTAAGCATAGATCAGTTTGCCCTGCGGGCCGACATTGGGCGTGACGTAGACGAGCCAGAAGATGACGCCGAAGGGGATCGCGGTCCAAAGAATCCACGGGCGGAACTTGCCCCAGCGGGTGTTGGTGCGGTCGGCGAGGGCGCCGATGATCGGATCGAAGGCGGCGTCACTGAGGCGGACGATGAGAAACATCCAGCCGACGACCGCGGGCGAGAGCCCGACCGTGTCCGTATAGAAACGGTTTTGGTAGAGGATCATCGATTGGAAGAAAAAATTGGTCGCGACGTCGCCGAGGCTGTAGCCGATCTTTTCTTTGACGGACAGTTTTAGGGTCTGATGACTCATGGGGGCAGGGAAGGAGCAGTGTGGCCGGTCGGTGGCTCAGGGCTGCAGGTTCGGGGGATAAACTGTAGGGGGTGGGAAACAGAGCTGCCGTGCAAGGCGGGATACTAAACCAGAAGCAATTTCCCTTCCGCCGGGGCGGGGGCGCCGAGCGCCTGGGCGCGCGGACCGGGCGAGGCCGGGCCCAGGACGAGACCGTAGGAACCGGGGGCGTGGACGGAGCGGCCGGCGGCATCGATCTGGGCAAAGGCGGCGGCCGGCAGGCGGAACTCGACGGCGACCGAACCGCCGGCGGGCACGGTGACTTTCTGAAAGTCCACCAGTGTGGCCCGCGGGGCGTGGGGCCAGCTGCGGGGAGGCTGAATGTAGCACTGGACGGCCTCCGCCACGGGGCGCTTGCCGGAGTTGGTGAGGGTGGTGCGGGCGACGACCTCCTGGCCGGCGGCGAGTTTGGCGGCGCTGAGACTGAGCGGGCTGTAGGTGAGCTGGCCGTAGTTGAGGCCGAAACCAAACGGATAGAGCGGTTCGATTTCCGCGAAGCGATAGGTCCGGCCGCGCATGGCGTAATCGATGAACGGCGGCAGGTCCGCTGTGCGGCGCGGCACCGTGAGGGGCAGCTTGCCCGACGGGGAGGCGTCGCCAAAGAGCACATCGGCCAGCGCCCGGCCGCCTTCGCAACCGGGATACCAGACTTGCAGGACGGCGTCGGCAATTTCCTGCGCCTCGGGCACCGCGAGGGCACTGCCGCCGGTGAGGACGACGATGAGTTTCCGCGCGTGCTTGCGCAGCTCGATGAGGAAATCGCGCTGCACCTCGGGTAGCTCGATCACATCGCGATCGCCGCCCGTGGGCGAGGCCACGGTGTCGCCCTCCTCGCCCTCGAGGGAGGGATCGAGACCGAGGACGGCGATGGTGATCTCGTTCTCGGCGGCGGTGGAAAAGGTGTAGTTGACCCCCGGGGCCATCGGACTGTAAAGCGGGCAGCCGGTGCGGTAGACGACGCGGCAGCCTTCGGGGGCGCGCTCCATGATGCCCTCGGCCGCGGTGACCAGCCGCGGTGAAAACCCGTAATAGTTGCCGAGCAGGGCCGTGATGCTTGCGGCGGTGGGGCCACAGACCAGGATGCTCCCGTGGTTGGGTTTCAGCGGGAGAATGCCGTCGTTCTTGAGCAGCACGATCGATTCGACCGCGGCCTGGCGCGCGAGCAGCCGGTGCCGGTCGCAATCGATGATGGCGGGGGAGGTCTTGGACCACGGCACCCGGTCCTGCGGATCAAGGAGCCCGAGCTTGAATTTCGTGGCGAGCAGCCGGCGGAGGGAAACCTCGATCTCCGCCTCCGTGACCAGCCCGTCGCGCACGGCGACGACCAGATCGTTGTAGGTGCAGCCGCAATTGAGGTCGCAGCCGTGCTTCACGGCGAGGGCGGCGGACTCGGCGGCGTTCTTCGTCACCTTATGGTGCTGGTGGAAATCGTCGATGGCGCCGCAGTCGCTGACCACGTGGCCCGCGAAGCCCCAGCGGCCGCGCAGGATGTCGCCGAGGAGGAATTTGCTGCCGCAGCAGGGTTCGCCGAGCGTGCGGTTGTAGGCGCCCATCACGGCTTCGACGCCGGAGCGGACGAGTTTCTCGAAGGCCGGCAGGTAGGTTTCGTGGAGGTCCTTGGGCGTGGGCCGGGCGTCGAAACCATGCCGGGCCTGCTCGGGGCCGCTGTGCACGGCGTAGTGCTTGGCGCACGCGGCGGTCTTGAGGTAATGCGGATGGTCGCCCTGCAAGCCTTGCACCATGGCGGTGCCGAGCTCGCCCGTCAGATAGGGATCCTCGCCAAAAGTCTCCTGGCCGCGGCCCCAGCGCGGGTCGCGAAAAATATTGATGTTGGGCGTCCAGAAAGTGAGACCCTGATACTGGCCGCGCCGGCCGGCGGCGAGCGCCGCGTGGTGCTTGGCCCGCGCCTCATCGGCGATGGTGCCGGCGACCTGCTGGACGAGGGCGCGATTCCAGGTGGCGCCCAAGCCGATGACTTGGGGGAACACCGTGGCCCGGCCATTGCGGCCCACCCCGTGACAGGCTTCACTCCACCAGTTGTAGGCGGGGACGCCCAGCCGCTCGACCGCGTTGTTCTCGTGCAGCAGCTGGTTGATCTTTTCGGCCAGCGTCAGCCGCGTCACCAATCCGTCGATGCGCTCCTGCACCGGCAAATCAGCGTCAAGGTGGGGCAGGGCGGCCGCGGTCACGGCAGGCTGGGAAGTTGGCATGGAATCGATGATAGGCTCCGGCCGCCGGCGTCTCAGCCGTGCAGATAGTGCATGAGCAGATTCTCGAGGTATTCCTGTTTGCCGGAACGGGGCGTGGGTTCGCCGAGCTGTTTAAGCACGAGTTTTTCGAGGGACTTGAAATTGGCTTTGCCCTTCTCGATCTCGCGGCCGTAGCCGGTGTCGTAGCTGGCGTAACGCGTCGCGACGAACTGTCCGAGTTTGCCGTCCGCGAGGACTCGGCGGGCGAGCTTGAAGGCCAGGGCGTAGGCATCCATGCCGCCGATGTGCGCATGGAAGAGATCCTCGGCGTCGATGGACGGACGGCGGAGCTTGGCGTCGAAGTTGAAGCCGCCGGAGCCGAGGCCGCCGGCCTGGAGAATGGAAATCATCGCCAGGGTGAGCTCGCGGACATCGGTGTTGAACTGGTCGGTGTCCCAGCCGAGGAGCGGGTCGCCCGCGTTGGCGTCGATCGAACCGAGCATCCCGGCGGCGGCGGCGACCTCGATCTCATGCTGGAAGGTGTGGCCGGCGAGCGTGGCGTGGTTGGTCTCGATGTTGAATTTGAAGTGTTTCTCTAGACCGTAGGTGCGGAGGAAGCCGATGCCGCTGGCGACGTCGAAGTCATACTGGTGCTTCGTCGGCTCCTTCGGCTTGGGCTCGATGAGGAACTGGCCCTTGAAGCCGATGCTCTTGGCGTAATCGAGCGCCATGTGCATGAACCGCGCGAGGTGGTCCTGCTCGCGCTTCAGGTTGGTGTTGAGGAGGGTCTCGTAGCCTTCGCGGCCGCCCCAGAAGACATAGTTATCGCCGCCGAGCTCCTTGGTCACTTCGAGGGCCTTTTTCACCTGGGCCGCGGCGTAGGCGAAGACGTGGGCGTCGGGATTGGTGGCCGCACCGCACATGTAGCGGGGGTTGCTGAAGAGATTGGCCGTGCCCCAGAGGAGCTTCACGCCGGTGGCCTTCTGCAGGGCCTTGGCGTGGGCGACCAGCTGGTCGAGGTGGCGGTTCGACTCGGCGAGTGTCCGGCCCTCGGGCGCGATGTCGCGGTCGTGGAAGCACCAGAACGGTGCCTGGATCTTCTGGAAAAATTCAAACGCGGCGTCCATGCGCGCCTTCGCGATGGAGACGGGATCCTTGCCCTTCTCCCACGGGCGCTGGATGGTGCCCGGGCCGAACGGATCGGAGCCGGCGCCGCGAAACGAGTGCCAGTAGGCGATGGAGAAGCGCAGATGCTCCTTCATCGTGCGGCCGTCGATCACCTCGGCGGGATTGTAATGCCGGAAGGCCAGGGCCTTGGTGGCGCCGGGACCTTCATAACGGATGGTGGCAACGCGAAAGGAATTAGGACGCAGTGATTTCATCAGGGCTGACAGTTAGACAGAGGGGAGACAAACCGCAATAATTACTCTCGGATACTCCGCGGAGTTGGGACAAGAGGAGGTGCATGCTAACAATAGACTTGATGGCGCGCCCGGGGACTGGCGGAATGCACGCACCCCATGAACGAACGCCGTGTCACCTTGGCGGACATCGCCGCGAAAGCGGGCGTGCACGTCACCACCGTCTCGCTGGCCCTCCGCAACCATCCGCGGCTGCCCGAGACCACGCGCCGCCGGATCCATGCGCTGGCGGAGCAGCTGGGCTACCGGCCCGATCCGCTGTTGCGCGCCCTGATCTCTTACCGCGGCCGGGTCATGGAGCGGCGCAACACCCCGACCCTCGCGTATGTGACGAATTGGACGACCTGCTGGGGCTGGAAAAAGGTGACCGCCCACCCGGAATTTTTCGCCGGCGCCCAGGCCAAGGCCAACCAGCTGGGCTACAAGCTGGAGCATTTCTGGATGCGCGAGCCGGGCCTGACGCAGGGGCGGCTGAGCCGCATGCTGTATTCGCGCGGCATCAACGGCGTGGTCATCGCGTCCCATGGCCGGGAAATGGGCGACGACCTGCAGTTCGACTGGCCGAACTTCAGTGCGGTGAAGATCGATTACTTTCCCCACCAGCCCGCGCTGCACAACGTCACCAACAACCAGTGCGACATCGTGCGGCTGGCCATGCAGAAGGTGATGGCGGCCGGTTACCGGCGCATCGGGTTTGTCATGCACCGCGGTTGGGATCACGCGGTCGACCATCTGTGGACGGCCGGGTTTCTCTGCGAGCAGCAGAACCTCGGTCCCCGCGAACGCGTGCCGGCGCACATCTTCCCCGAGCCGCATCCGGTGGAACGTTGGTTCAACGAGAACAACGCCGCGGTCGTGGCGGATCTGCCGGCCTTCGAAAAATGGCTGAACAAATATCAACCGGAGGTCGTCATCAGCAAGGCCGCGTTCGTGATGCCCATGTTCAGGAAACTGGGCCTGCGCATCCCCCGGGATCTTGCCTTTGTCGACCTCTTCCTGGAGGACTTGGAGGGTGTCACTGCCGGGGTCCGGCAAAATCACGAGACGGTCGGCGGTGTGGCCATTGAGATCCTCGCCGGGCAATTGCAGCACAATAAATTTGGCGTGCCCGCGATTCCGACCACGACCTACGTCGAAGGGACCTGGTTCGACGGCCTCTCCTGTCCGTCCCGCCTGGCGGCAACCGAGGCGGGCTGAGGATTGGCCGGCGCCGCGGCGTATTTCGGCTCGCCGCCGGCGGGGAATTTCTCCAAATGTCGGCTTGCAATTTCGCCGTTCGGGCCATGCGGCGGTTGCGCTGCCATGGCCACAATGATCGAACAGGTTGAGGAACTGCAGGGACTCTACGGTCCCTTCACCATGGCCGAACGGGTCGTGCAGAAAATCTGGCTGCGAGGCGATTTTGCCCAGCGCGGCGCCCGGCTGACCGACGGACGGACACTGGAGATCCGCTCGACGGGCGCGTGGAATCTGCTTGGCGGGCCGGATTTTCGCGGCGCGCGCCTGGTGATCGACGGCCGGGAGTCCGTCGGCGACATCGAGGTCCATTTCCACGCGACGGACTGGCGGGCACACGGCCATGCCGCCGACCGCGCTTACGACCAGGTCGTCTTGCATGTGGTGATGTTCCCCCTGGCGGCCGGGGAGACTCCCGCGGTGGGCTCCGACGGACGCGAACTCCCCACCCTCGTGCTGCTGCCGCTGCTGCACCGCGATCTCGAGGAATACGCCTCCGACGATGCGCTGGAGATCATCACCGCCCGCGATGAATGGGAGCAGTTCGCCGAACTCGCGGCCACACCGCTGCGGGAGCTGCAGCAGATCCTTTTTGCGCAGGCGCTGGGCCGGTGGCGCCAGAAGGTGCGTTTTGCGAAGTTGCGGATCGAGAAGCTCGGCTGGACGGCGGCGGCGCATCACACCGCCCTGGAGATCCTCGGCTATCGGCAAAACCGGTCGGCGATGCTGCTGGTGGCGGCCAAGTATCCGCTTGAAACCTGGAGCGCGGACGTCGAGACGCAACTGGTCTTTGAAATGGAACGCGGCTTCTGGCAGTTGCAGGGTGTGCGACCGGCGAACCATCCTCTGACGAGGCTGCGACAGTATCATCGCTGGGTGTCCGCCCGGCCGGATTGGCCGGAACGGCTGCCCTTGATGACCGGCCCGGCACTGGAGGGAAGAGGGGAGATTACTACCGCGACGAGTCAGGTGCGAAAAACGGCCGGCCTGAAAAATCTGCGCGAAAACCTGGCCCGAGACCTCACGGGCGGGGCGCTAAACGGCACGCGGCTGGACAATCTGGTTTGCGACGGTTTTCTCCCGCTGGTCGCGGCGCAGACCGGCAAGGAACTGTTCGCGGTTTGGTATCATTGGTTTCTGGGGGATGTGCCGCTGCTGGTGCGGAAGGCGTTGCCCAAGCTCGGTCTGGCCGGCACGCGCGCCCAGCCGCTTTGCCATGGCCGGGCCCAAGGGTTGCTGGGCTGGATTCTGGCCCGCGAAGTTCGTGCAAGTCGCTGAGGGTCTTAAAATTTGCAGGGGCTTGACAAGCGTTCACGTCGTTTAATATCTTTCACCTCCTACAACTAGTTCACTTTCTAAAAGTGGGCCCTCGGGTCCGCTTTTTTTTTTCCCATTAATCCAAACACACCATGAGCAGCGAAATCCTGTCCGTTCTCGAATACATGGAGAAGGAGAAGGGCATTCCACGTGCCGATATGATCTCCGCCATCGTCAACGCGATCAAAACCGCCGCGTTGAAGGGCGTCAATTCGGGCCAGGAGCTTAAGATCGAGATCAATCCGAAGAACGGCCAGCTCAACGCCTGGTCGCAGCTCAAGGTGGTTGATTCCGTTTCCGATTCCAAGCTGCAGATCCACGTTGAAAAGGCGCAGGTGTTCAAGCCGGGCGCGGTCGTGGGCGACACCATCGAAAAGGAGATCGACCCGTCCTACCTCGGCCGCATCGCCGCGCAGACCGCGCGCCAGGCCATCATGCAGCGGCTCCGCCAGTTTGAGAAGGAGCGGATCTACGACGACTTCAAGGACTCCGTCGGCGACATCGTCAGCGGCACGGTCCGCCGCCGCGAGCGCAACGATCTTTTCATCGACCTCGGCAAGGCCGAGGCGGTCATGCCCGGCAAGGAGCAGGTCCCCGGCGAGGAATACGCCCCCGGCGAGCGCATCCGTTGCATCCTGCTGGAGATCGAGAACAGCAGCCGGGGCCCCGAGATCATCCTCAGCCGCGCCAGCCCCAAGTTTGTCCGCCGCCTCTTCGAACTCGAGGTCACCGAGATCGCCGACGGCACCGTGAAGATCGAGGCCTTCGCCCGCGAGCCGGGCTACCGCACGAAGATCGCCGTCGTCAGCACCGACCCGAAGGTCGACCCCGTCGGCGCCTGCGTCGGCGCCCGCGGCGCCCGCGTGAAGAGCATCGTCCGCGAGCTCAATGGTGAGAAGATCGACATCATCCCGTATCACGCCGACACGAAGGAAATGCTGATCGAGGCGCTCAAGCCCGCCGTGCCGCGCGAAATCATCCTCGACGAGAAAAACAAGCGCCTGCTGGTCCGCGTGGTGAGCGACGACCTCGCCGTCGCCATCGGCCGCAAGGGCCAGAACGCCCGCTTGACCTCCCGTCTCGTCGGCTGGCGCCTCGACATCGAGGAATTCAAGGTCATCGTCGCCGATCCGCGCGCGCAGGCGATCAGTCTGTTCGTCAGCACGTATGGCTTCGACCCGGCGGTCGCCGAGCGTCTCGTGGCCCACGGCATCAATTCACCCGCCGCCTTCGAAGGCGTCGAGGCCGCCGATCTGGTGGGCTTCGGCTTCACCGAGGAAGAGGCCGGCAAGGTCATCGCCAAAGTTTCCGCGCCCTAAACCGCCACTCCCATCCCGCAGCGTCCCCATCATACTGAATGAGCATCCGCATTCACGAATTAGCGAAGAAGCTCAACATGGACAACAAGGACCTCATGGTCTTGTTGAAGGAACGCGGCTACCCGGCCAAAAGCGTGTCCAGCACCGTGGACAACATCACCGCCGAGGCGCTGGAACAGGAAATCGCCGCCCAGCATCCCACGCCGACCGCTGCGCCCGCGCCCGTCGCGGAGGCCCCGGCCGCGCCCGAGGCGCCGAAGATCAAGTTTCCCGCCGGCGTTTTTGTTAAGTCCGCCCAGGACATTGTCCGCGAAAAAGAGGAGGCGGCCAAGGCGGTCGCGGTCGCGCGCGCCGCTTCCAATCCCCCGGTGGTGCCTGTCGCTGCACCGCCCAAGTTTCCGCCGGCGCCGGTGATGAAGGCGCCGCTGCCGCGTGCCGCCGCGCCCGTCCCGGTTGCGCCCCGGCCCGCTCCGTCGTTCCCCGCCGCCCCCGCGTTCAAGTCCGCCCCGCCCGCACCACCGGCGGCCGCCAAGTCTCCCGTGGCGCCGCCGCCCCCCCCGCCCGCGCACACCGCGCGCCCGCCCGTGCCGCCGCCGTCCACGGCGAAATTCGCTCCGGCCTTGCCGGCCACCCCCGCGCCCGCCGCGACCTCGGTCACCGTCACGGAAGAGGGCGGCGTGAAGATCATCCATCTCAAGCCGCCCATCATCGTCCGCGACTTCGCCGTCGCGCTCGGCCTCAAGCCCTTCAAGCTCATCTCGGAGCTCATGGAGTTGAGCATCTTCGCGTCGATGAACCAGTCCATCGACGAGTCTGTCGCGACCAAGCTGGCGGAAAAGCACGGCTTCCTGCTCGAGATCAAGCACCGCGGCGAGACCGCGGCGCCCGTCGTCACCCCGGAGAAGGCCAAGATTTCCAAGGAGGAAAAGGCGCGCGAGGAGGACACCAAGAACCTCGTGGCCCGTCCCCCGGTGGTCTGCATCCTCGGTCACGTCGACCACGGCAAGACCTCCCTGCTCGACGCCATCCGCAAAGCGCACGTCGCCGAAGGCGAGGCGGGCGGCATCACGCAGCACATCGGGGCCTACCAGATCGAGCACAACAGCCGCAAAATCACCTTTCTCGACACCCCCGGCCACGCCGCCTTCACCAAGATGCGTGCGCGCGGCGCCTCCGTCACCGACATCGCGGTGCTGGTGGTCGCGGCCGATGACGGCTTCATGCCCCAGACCGACGAGGCCCTCCAGCACGCCCTCGACGCCAAGGTCGTCCTCATGGTGGCGGTCAACAAGATGGACGTGAAGGGCGCGAACCTCGATCGCGTGAAGCAGCAGATGCAGGAACGCCAGATCGCCCCCGAGGACTGGGGCGGCACGACCGTCACCGTGCCGGTCTCGGCCCTCAAGGGGCAGGGCATCACGGAATTGCTTGAGATGATTTTGCTCCAGGCCGACGTGCTGGAATTGAAGTCGAACCCGAAGGCCGAGGCCAGTGGCGTGGTCATCGAATCGCAGGTCGACGTGGGCCGCGGCCCGCTCGCCACCGTCATCGTCCAGCGCGGCACGCTGCGCGTGGGCGACGCCCTCGTCTGCGGCCCGCATTACGCCAAGGTGCGCGCCATGTTTGACGACCAAGGCAACAACCTGAAGGAAGCGCCGCCGGCGATGCCCGTGCGCGTGATCGGCTGGTCGGGCGCGCCCGATTCCGGCTCCAAGTTTATCGCAGTGAAAAATGCCCGCGAGGCCGAGAAGCAGGCCGAGGAGGCGGTCGACAGCCTCAAGAAGGTCACTGTCACCGAGGACGCCGTCCCGAAGGATACCTCCTTGGACGCCCTGTTTGCCAACATCGCCGCCACGCAGGGTAAGATCCTGCGCGTGGTCATCAAGTCCGATGTCTACGGCTCGCTCGAGGCGGTGAAAAGCGTGCTCGAGGGCATCAAGAGCACCAAGGTCTCGCTCGACATCGTCGCCTCCGATGTCGGCATCATCAGCAAGAACGACGTCCTCATGGCGAGCGCCTCCAAGGCCGTCATCATCGGCTTCAACACCAAACAGGAGAACGGCGTCGTCGCGCTGGCCAAGCACCACAGCGTCACCATCGAGAATTTCGCGATCATCTACGAACTCGGCGACCGGGTGAAGGAGATGATGGCCGACCTGCTGGATCCCGATCTCAAGGAGAACAAGACCGGCGGCGCCGAGGTGCGCCAGGTCTTCCCCGTCGCCAAGGGCTTTGTCGCCGGCTGCCTCGTCACCGAGGGCAAGATCAACCGCGGCTCCGCCGCGCGCGTTCGCCGCGGCAAGGATTCCGTGTTCGAGGGCAAGGTCGGCACGCTGCGCCGCTTCAAGGACGACGCCAACGAGGTTCGCGCCGGGCTCGAGTGCGGCATCCGGCTCGACGGTTTCGACGGCTACCAGCCGGGCGACCGCATCGAGTGTTTCGAAATCCAGAAGGTCAGGGCTTCCCTGTAATTTCCGATTTTTGATTCTCGATTTTCGATTATCGGAAATCACCGGCTGCCAGAAACCGAGAACCGAGAACCGAGAATCCGAAATCGAAATTCCGATGTCCAACCGACTCCTCCGCGTCAACGAGCTGATGCAGCGCGAAATCAGCGCCTACCTGCACTCGAAATACAGCAGCGAAGCCGTCGCCCTCACCATCACCGGGGTCGAGATCACCGGCGACCTGCGCGAGGCGAAGATTTTCTACTCGGTGCTCGGGGACGCGGCGGCGGCGAAGCGCACGGGCAAATGGCTGCTCGCCCGGCGCGCCGAGATCCGCGGCGCGGTGGCGAAGAACGTCGTCCTCCGCCACATTCCGCTGCTGGCCTTCGTCCACGACGATCACGCGCCGCGCACCCTGCGGATCGAAAAGCTGCTCAGTGAAATCGACGGGCCCGGGAAGCAGCCGTGAATCACTACCCCGAGTTTGCCGGCCGCTTTGCCGTCCTCCTGCACGAGCTCAAGGGCCGGCGGGCGGTGGTCATCGGCCACCAGCGGCCCGACGGCGATTGCATCGGTTCGCAGGTGGCCCTCTGCCGCGTGTTGCTCGCACAAGGCATCGACGCGGTGTGCCTGAACTCCGACCCGGTGCCGCGCCGCATCAAGTTTCTGGTCGGCGACACGCCGTTCTACCAGCGCGACGATCTGCCGGCCGGAGAGCGGTTCGCGATCTTCGCCGATTGCGCCGATCACAGCCGCGCCGGCGAGAAGGTGAGGGCGCTCTTTCCGTCGCCGCTGGCCTGCTTCGATCATCACGTTTCGAACGCTGGCTTCGCCCGGCACAACTTTGTCGATCCCGGCTCGGCCGCCACGGCCGAGGTGCTGGCCGGACTCTTCTTTGACGCCGAGCTGCCGTTCGATGCCACCACGGCGCAGGCGCTTTATACCGGCATCATGACCGACACCGGGCAGTTCCGTTTTCCGTCGACGTCCTACCGGGTGTTCCGGCTCTGCGCCGAGCTGATGGCCTGCGGGGCCAACCCGGCCCAGGCCGGCCTGGAACTCTTCGAGCGGGAATCCTCCGGCAAGCTGAAGCTGCTGCAGCATTACATCGGCTCGCTCCGGTTCGAGTGCGGCGGACGGGTCGGCCTCGGAGTGCTGCCCCAGGGTATTTTTGAAAAGGTCGGCGCCACCGTGGAGGACACCGAGGGGCTGGTGGACTATGCGCGGTCCGTCGAGGGGGTGGAGATCGGCGTGCTGATGGAGGAGCGGCCCGGCACGATCAAGGCCAGCCTCCGCGCCAAGCACGCCTCCTACCGGATGGATACCATCGCCAGCCAGTTCAACGGCGGCGGGCACGCCAATGCCGCCGGGCTGAACTGCGCCGACACCCTCGACAATTTCTACCCGCGACTGGTCGCCGCGCTCACGCGCCGCCTGGCCGAGGTGGACGCCGCCAAGCCATGAGCCTGCAACCAGGGAAGGAGCTGGAGGGCGTGTTGCTGGTGGACAAGCCGAAGGGGCTGACGTCGCACGACGTCGTCTATCGCCTGCGCCGCAAGCTCCAGATGAAAAAAATCGGCCACGCCGGCACGCTCGACCCCATGGCGACAGGCGTGCTCGTCATGCTCATCGGCAAGGCCACGCGGATTTCCCAATACCTGATGAGCGTCGACAAGGTCTACGAGGGCGAGGCCACGCTGGGCATTGTCACGGACTCGCAGGATGCGGAGGGCGAGGTGAGGGAGACCCGGCCCGTGCCGGCGCTGACCGAGGCGCAGGTGCGCGAGGTCATGAAGACTTTTCTCGGGGACCAGTATCAGACGCCCCCGATGCATTCGGCCATCAAGATCGGCGGCGTGCCGCTCTACAAGCTGGCGCGGAAGGGCGAGGAGGTGGAGCGTGAGCCCCGGTTCATCCGCGTGGCGGCGTTCGACCTGCTGACTTTCGCCCTGCCGAAAATCACCTTCGATCTGCACTGCACCAAGGGCACCTACGTGCGCACGATCGCGCACGACCTGGGACAGAAGCTCGGCTGCGGCGCACACCTCTCGGCGCTGCGCCGCACCGGCAGCGGCCAGTTCAAGATCGCCCAGTGCCTGCCCCTGGACGAGATCGAGCAGTTGAGCCTGCCGGAGATCGGCAAGCGCCTCATCCCCGTCTACGAGGCGGCGCCCCGCGTGGTGTTGTGAGTGCGTTGCTGCAGTTCGACGGTCTCGAGCGCACGGCACTGCCCGTCCGGGCGTCGCATCTGGCCATCGGCATGTTCGACGGCGTGCACCTGGGGCACAAATCGGTCATAGAATCCGCCATTCACTCGGCGCGGCGTAGCGACGGTCTGGCGGGGGTGCTGACCTTCTGGCCCCATCCCAGCGCCTTGTTTCGTCCCGGGAATCCCACGCGGCTCCTCATGCCGCCGGCGATGAAACGGGCCGTGCTGGCCCGGCTGGGGATCGATTTTGTCATCGAGCAGAATTTCTCCCGCGAGTTCGCGTCGATCGACGCGCGGGAGTTTGTGCCGCTTCTCCAGCGCAGCCTGCCGCAGCTGGCGGCGGTCTACGTCGGCGAAAACTGGCGCTTCGGGCGCGGCCGGGCCGGGGATGTCGCCGTCCTGCTCGAGGAGGCGCGCCAGCACGGCGTGGAGGTCTTCAGCGCCCCGCGGCTTAACCACAATGGCGCGCCGATCAGCAGCTCGCGCATCCGCGAGCTGCTGGCGGTGGGCGCCATCGCCGAGGCCAACGCGCTGCTGGGCTATTCCTATTTTGCCGCCGGCATCGTGCAGCCGGGGCGCCGGCTGGGCCGCACCCTCGGTTTTCCGACGCTCAACCTCCCGTGGGAACCCGAGTCGCAGCCCGCCTATGGCGTCTATGCGGTCACGGTCGTCATGGCCGACGGCGCGCGCGTGAACGGCGTGGCGAACTACGGCCTGCGGCCGACCGTCGGGGCCGCGACCGCGCCGCTGCTGGAGGTCCATTTGCTGGAGGAATCGCCGGCGACCTATGGCGATTTTCTGACGGTGAACTGGCTCCATTTCCTGCGGCCCGAGGTTCGGTTCGGGACGGTGGAGGAGCTGAGGAAACAGATCGGTTTGGACCGCGAAAATGCCCGGGAATTCTTCCAGAAAATCGGGCCGAAATGAGATTCCAAAGGACGCTTGACACACCTGACCCCGAATCTACGTTGCGGCCTCTTTCCCGATCAACGGGGTGGTAGCTCAGTTGGTTAGAGCGTCTGCCTGTCACGCAGAAGGTCGCGAGTTCGAGTCTCGTCCATCCCGCCAGTTTTAGAACCCGCTTTTTTCTCAAAAAAAAAGCGGGTTTCTGTTTCAAGAAATCGACTTAGTGGCAACCGCAATGGCAACGGAGAGCACAGGCAGCGCAGACGATCATCGTCGCGAAAAATTCGAATACCAATTCCATTCCCACGTTAGGCCCCCATCAGCGGAGAATGCGCGGCTATAAATCGGAGCTTTCGGGTTACGCTTGTCCCAGTGGAATTTCACGATAACGTCTTTGCCAGCGACAACCTCACGGCCGAAGAAGTCGCCCTCGTCGCCATCGAACGAGCCAACCTTTCCGTCGTCTAGTTTCATTGCGCCGCTGTCGGCCCAGTAGATCGTCCACCGACGCGTCCGGGGATCGAACAATCGCACAGTGAGGCCTTCGAACGGCTTGCCGTCCAATTCCGTATGAAAAATATCGACATTGCCTAGACCTAGCAGGATCAGGCGAAACTCTTGGGTCGCATCAAATTCCTGCCACTCGTCACTCCCGGCCAGCGGTTCTTTCAATGTGCGATTTCTTATGTTCCAGCTGCCCACCAAGTAATCAAAATCATTTTTGGACGAGGTCTTGCTCGCCGAAATCGCCAGTTTCTCATTGGGTGAAAGGGAGAACGCGCTCATCGGCATAAACATAATCGCCGAACGTAATTCTGCAAATTGCGGCCGGGGTAAAAGCCGCAAAAAGTTTCCGGTAAAAATTTGCGGACTGAAAGAAGTTTTTAAACGCAGAAAAAAGGCGGCCGGTGAACCGGCCGCCGGGTGCGATAGGGCGTTATTCGCCCTCCTCGCTTTTGGATTCCGCAAAGCGTTCGAAGATGAACGTGTGCGCCTGGTCGGCGAGCTTGGCGACGAGCGGAAGGTCATCACGGGCGCCTCTGAGAGATTTTTTCTCAGAGGGGCTGGGGAAGTTTTCGCGGGTTCTAGTCCCGTCCATCCCGCCGGCTTGGCCTCCGGCACCCGGAGGTTTTGGGCCGTCCCGCCCGGCTCTTTCGGCCATGGCGGCGCCTAGCGTCCCTTCAGGCCGCGCAGGGCGACAAAGAGGCCCGGGCCCCAGCGCAGCAGGGTGCCCAAGATCTTCGCCCGGGGAAAGAGCGCGCGTTTGAGGACCAGGCTCAGGGGAATCGCGGCGAGCTTGGCAAACGGGCTGAGCTTGCGCCCGAGGGCAAGCGCCCGGTCGGCCCAGGCCAGCGGACGCAGCGCGCCGGCGAACGCCGCGGCGCACTTCGCGCGCCGGACACGAATGCGTCCGCGCAGCGCGGTCTTGTGCAGGGCCAGCCGGGTCAATTCTCTTTGGGGATACATGCGCGGTCGGCTCCGATTTCCTGCCGGCTGGCCGAGAACGGGCTCGGCTGGCGGGCGATGAACCGGCGCACCGCGAGGATGATCGCGACCGCGGCCCCGGTGTAGAAGATGGCCAGGCCGACGAGCACGGCTAGGCGGGCGCTTTCCCAGAAGAAATAGACGAGGGCGAGGCTGGCGAACGTGATCGCCAGCATCCCCGCGAAAACGGCCGCGCTGATCCAGACAAAGAGCTGGATCAGGCGGAATTTTTCCTCCTGCAATTCGAGCGAGAACAGCTCGAAGCGGTCCTCGACCGTGGCGAGCAGCCCGTCGGCCAGCGTGCTCAGCGAGGCGAGGATACCCGGCGGGGCCGAGGGCCCATGGTCCATGGTTGGAGGATTAATTGTTGGAGCGACGGCCGAGGAGC
>JAYVZM010000416.1:0-8020 GCA_043783345.1 Verrucomicrobiota bacterium | reverse complement strand
CCGATGAAGCAGGGGCCGACGAGTTCCCGCGGGAGGAACACGAGGATGCAGATCATGAAGAACAGCTCGACGCAGACCAGCAGCAGGCCGACGCTCATGCCGGAGCGCAACGGGATGCAAAGGGTGTTGAAGGCATTGCCCTTCAGGGCGGAGAAGGCGGTGCGGGAATTGGCGACGGTGTTGATGCGGATGCCGAACCAGGCGACCCCGTAGGAGCCGAGGATGCCGAGGATGGAGGCGAGGAGGATGACGACGACGTGGACCGCGGAGTTGTGCGAGAGGACGCCGAAGTAATAGACCATGCAGGCGCCGATGAGCAGCCAGAGGATGGCGAGGAACTTGCCCTGGGTGATGAGGTAGGTCTTGCAGGTCTCCCAGATCATGTTGGAGACGCTCGCCATGGACGAGTGCACCTGCAGGGCCTTGGTCTGCGTGTATTGGACGAGGCCGAAGGCCGCGCCAATCGCGCACATGGCGATGCCGAGATACATCAATGTCTCGCCGCTGATGCCGCCCAAACCGTCGAAGCGCACATGCGTGAGATCGGGGATCTTGATGTCAGCTTCGCCGGCGAAGGCGGGGGTTGCGAATGCGGCCAGCGCCAGAACCAGCGCTCCCAATTGTTTCCAAGCGATCGATGATTTCATACGAGGGGTGGGTAGATTGAAGGGAAAAGCTGCCAAGCACGGGAGGGTGAAGCCAGTTTAATCTCGTTCTTCCAGTCCGAACCGTTGACGTGTTAGGCCGCTTAATCTTCCATATTAAGCGGCTCCCCGCACGCCATGCCCCTGCTGGAAATCAACCACCTCACCAAATCCTACGCCCGCCCGGGCAGCCCGCGGGGGAATGCCGCCGGGGACGTGCACCAGGTGCTGGACGTGGCGGCGTTTGCGCTCGCGGCGGGCGAACAGCTGGCGTTGCGCGGCGAAAGCGGCTCGGGCAAGACGACCTTCCTCAACCTCATCGCCGGCATCCTTGCCGCGGACAGCGGCTCCATCCGGCTGGATGGCCGCGAGCTGGAGACACTCGGCGAAGCCCGGCGCGACCGGCTGCGCGCCGAGACCATCGGCTACATTTTCCAGACGTTCAACCTGCTGCAGGGGCACACCGTGCTGGAGAACGTGGAACTGGGCATGGCGTTCGGCCGCGGGGTGGACCGCGGCCGGGCGGAGGCGCTGCTGCGACGCGTCGGGCTGGGCGACAAGCACCGTCATTACCCGCATCAGCTTTCCACCGGCCAGCAGCAGCGCGTGGCGGTGGCGCGGGCGCTGGCCAACCAGCCGAAGCTGGTGCTCGCCGACGAGCCGACCGGCAATCTCGACCGCCGCAACGCGCGCGAAGCCCTGGCCCTCATCCGCGAGGTGTGCCGCGAATCCGGCGCTGCGCTGCTCCTGGTGAGCCACGACGAGCGCGTGCTCGCGCAGTTCGAGGTGATGCGGGACTTCGGCGCGATGAACCGGGCGCTGGCGGAGGGCGGCCGATGAGCGCGCTTTTCGTCGGGGCGCAGTCTTGCTGCGCCCGGGAACGTGATGCCGGTCGCGAAGGGCGCAGCAAGACTGCGCCCCTACCCGGTTCCCGCCGATGGATCGCCATCATCCTTCGCCCAGGCTACGGACGACAGGCGCCCGGCGCTGCCGGGCTCGCGATGGCAGACAGGGGAGGAACGGCACCGTGATTCTCAACCTCATCTATCGCAGCCTCCGCCAGCACGCCCTCTCGACGGTCGTGACCATCGGCAGCATCGCGTTGGCGGCCGGGTTGCTGCTGACAGTGTGGGTGGTGAAGACGCAGTCGCAGGCCGTGTTTGCTGCGACGAACTCCGGTTTCGACGCCGTGCTCGGGGCGCGCGGTTCCAAGCTGCAGCTGGTGCTCAACGCCATTTTCCACCTCGAGGCCTCGCCGGGCAACCTGGCCGCCGCCGACTACGAGATGATCCGCCGGCACCCGGCGGTGAAGACGGCGATCCCCCTCGCAGTCGGCGACAATTTTCAGGGCTGGCGGATTGTCGGCACGGTGCCGGCGTTTTTTTCCGACATCGAGTATGCGCCGGGCAAACACTACGTCGCTGCGCCCGGCGGGCGGTTTTTTGCGCTGGGAAAAAAGGAGGCGGTGGCCGGCGCCTATGTCGCCCGGCAATTGGGCTGGAAAACCGGCACCACGTTCAAGCCCTACCACGGGATCGCCTTCGACCCGCAGCAGCAGCATGACGAACTCTACACCGTGGTCGCCGTGCTGGAGCCGACGAACACGCCCGCCGACCGCGTGATCTGGATTCCGCTGGAGGGCGTGCAGACGATGCAGGGGCACAATCCGCTCGCGGCCACCGAACTCAGCGCCGTGCTGATCCAGCTGCGCGCGCCGACGGCCGGGCTGATGCTGAACAACCAGCTGAACGCCTCGGGCGGCCGGCTCACCTTGGCGTATCCCATCGGCACGATCGTGGCGGAGCTGTTCAACAAGATCGCGTGGCTCGACCGGGTGCTGACCCTGATTGCGTGGCTGGTGGCGGTGGTCGCGGCGGGTTCGGTGTTGGTGAGCATCTACAATTCGATGAGCGCACGGCAGCGCGACATCGCCATTCTGCGGGCGCTGGGGGCGAGGCGGCGCACGATTTTCGGCGCGGTGGTGGGGGAGGCGGCCGCGATCGGCGTGCTCGGCGCCGCGGCGGGTTTTGCAGTGTTCGCGGTGCTGGGTCGCGGGGTGGCCTCGATCATCCAGGGCCAGACCGGCGTGGTATTGGAGCCGTTCCAGTGGAATCCGGTCTTCTGGTGGAGTCCGGCGGCGTTTGTCGGACTGTGCGTGCTCGGCGGAATCGTGCCCGCCATCAAGGCCTACCGCGTGCCTGTGGCGGAAACCATCGCGCCGGTGTCATAAATAAAACGGGTCGGGCGGCGCTTCCAGCGCGCGGCGGATTTTTTATTCCCGGCGGTTCGCGGCGCGGTCGCGTGAGGTTATAAACACGCCAGGGAATTGCACCGGCCGGCCCGTTGACAGGAGGCGGCACGCACCGCAGTTTGCCCGCATCGCGAACCCCCTTCATCGATGAACCTGTTTCCCTTCGGCCCGTTCCTGTTCTCGATCTCGCTTTCATTCTTTGGCCTGTCTCTTCAACCGGAATTGGCCCAGGCCGCGGGCCCGGCCGGCTGGCTGGTCCAGTCTTGGGCCCAGGCGATCGGTTGCGTGGCGTTTTTTGCGGCCATGGTCGTTCTGCTGGCCCTCGTCGGCTATAAGCTGCTTGACCAATGCGTGCCCGGAGAACCGCCTCCCCGGTAACGCGCCGTGTCCGGAAATCAGGCCAAAATCTTTGACGCCGCGCCCCTCGTGGCTAGCGTCCCGGCCATGAAGCTTTCCCTCCGCCTCCTCGCCGGCCTGCTCGGCGGTGGCGCACTCGCGTTGGGTGCGGCGGATGAAGCGTCGAAGGCGGACGGTTACGAGAAGGTCGGATTCGACCGGCTGGCCTCTTATACTTACAATGCGCCGGAGACCGATCCCGCGACACCGAATGCGCCGCCGCCTTCCGGGGAGAAGCAGATACCCGACAAGATCAAGGCCCTCAACCAGCAGAAGGTGGCGGTGACCGGCTTCATGCTGCCGGTGAAAATGGACGCCGGGCTGGTCAAGGAGTTCCTGCTGGTCAAGGACCCGATGCTGTGCTGTTACGGCGTGATGCCCAGGCTCAACGAGTGGGTCGTGGTCAAGATGACGGGCAAGGGCGTGAAGCCGCTGATGGACGTTCCGATCACCTTCGAGGGCAGGCTGAAGGTCGGCGAGATGTATGAGAACGGCTACCTGACCGGCATCTACCTGCTCGAGGGCGACCGGATGGCGGAGACGAAAGGGTAGCCATTCAGAGGAGGGAGAACCGAAGACAGAGGACAGCTTGTGGCGGTCGGCGAATGCCGGCCCCGGCCAGCGTTACCGGGCAATATCCCGCTGGGTGAGCACCTTGAAGCCGCGGGTGTTGAGGGCGCTCGCGGCGAGGTCGTTGTCCTCCACGCTCAGCACGAGGGCGGACTTCCCCTCGGGCCGCAACAGGAAGGAATAGAGGTAATGGATGTTGATCTCCACCGTGAGCAGCGCGCTGAGCACCCCCTTGAGCTGGGATTCCTCGGTGATTTCCACGGCAACCACGTCGCACTCCGTGAAGGAAAAATTGTTGGCGGCCATCAATTCGCGGGCGCGGTCCGGGTCATCGACGATGAGCCGGTCGATGGCGCAGTCGGTGGTATCGAGCGTGGTCATGGCCATCACATGGACGTTGTGCTTTGCGAACAGCACGGTCAGGTCCAAGAGCTGACCCACGCGGTTCGGGATGAAAACCGAGAATTGCTTGACGGGATCGGAGGCTACCGGGGTGGCGGTGTCGGACATGGGTGAAGCCGCAAGCTAGTCCGGCGGAGCGCGGCGGTCAATGCCGGCTTGTGCGGGCTTGAGCCCGCCGGGCCTGGCGGCTAGGTTGCCGGTTCATGTCCTCCCGCGATCCCCATCTCCAGGCTGCCCGCCGCGCCAACGACAGTGCGCGGCTGGTGCTGCGCGGCATCGCGTTGAACGCTGTGCTGGCCGCGGCGAAGTTCGCGGCCGGGGTCTTCGGCCACACCTACGCCCTCATCGCCGACGCGGCGGAGTCGATGCTCGACATTCTTTCGTCGACGCTGGTGTGGGCCGGATTTCGCGTGGCGGCGCAGCCGCCCGATGCCAACCATCCTTACGGCCATGGCAAGGCGGAGCCGCTCGCCGGGTTGGCGGTGGCCTTGATCATTTTCCTGCTGGCCGGCTGGGTGGCACGGCATGCCGTGCATGAGATCATCACGCCGCACCAAGGACCGGCGTGGTGGACGCTGGTGGTGCTGGCCGGCGTCATCGTGGCGAAAACCTGGTTTTCCCGCCGGATGGGCCTGGCCGGCGAAGAGGTGGGCAGCACGGCTCTGGGCATCGAAGCGATGCACCACTGGTCGGACGCGATGACCTCGGGCGCGGCGTTTGTCGGCATCTGCATCGCGCTGTGGGGTGGCAAGGGCTGGGAGACGGCCGACGACTGGGCGGCGCTGTTCGCCTGCGTGCTCATCGCGTTCAACGGTTTCGGGATGTTCACCAAGGCGTTGGGCGACGTGATGGACACGGCCGCGCCCAAGAATTTCGAGAACGAGGTGCGCACGCTCGCGCTCGCCGTGCCGGGCGTGAGGACGCTCGACAAGGTGCGCGCCCGCAAGAGCGGGCTCAGCCACCTGGTCGACATCCAGGTGCGCGTCGACGGCCACCTGACGGTGCGCGAAGGCCATGCCATCGCCCATGCCGTGAAAGATGCGCTCATCGGCTCCACGGCGCATGGCATCAGCGACGTGACGGTGCACATCGAGCCGGCGGGGGAGTAGCGGGATTATTTGTAACGCTGGGCGATCTTCCAGCCGGCGTAGACGCCCACGACGCTGCCAATGCCGCTTAAGATGAACGACCACAAGAAGCTGAAGCCCAGGGCGTCGCCCGCATAACCGAACACCAGGCCCCCGACGCTGGTGCCGACGAAAATGCAGAGTTTCACCATGGAGGCGGACTCTGGCGGTTCCCTCCCGACAGGCGAGGCGCAACTGACGAACAAGGGAGGGCGGCGAATTGGCAAGTGATGACCAGCCTTTCCCGTTTACTCGCCCGGAGCGCCCTTCGTAACATGGCACGATGAAAAAGCCCGCCACGCCACTGAGCAACAATCCCCATCTGATCCAATGGGTGAAAAAAATGGCGGCGCTCTGCCAGCCCGCGGATATCCACTGGGTGGATGGTTCCCAGGAGGAATACGATGGCCTGTGCGGACAGTTGGTGGCCCACGGCACCTTTACCAAGCTGAACTCCCACAAATGGCCCGGCTGTTACTACGCCCGCTCGGATGCCAGCGACGTGGCCCGGGTCGAGGATCGCACCTTCATCTGCAGCCAGTCCAAGGACGCCGCCGGCCCGACGAACAACTGGGTCAATCCTTATGAAATGAAGAAGACCCTGCGGGGCCTTTTCGAGGGCTGCATGAAAGGCCGGACGATGTATGTGCTGGCCTTCAGCATGGGGCCCGTCGGTTCGCCCATGTCGCAAATTGGCGTTGAGCTGACCGACTCGGCCTACGTGGTCGTCAACATGCGCATCATGGCGCGCATCGGCGTGAAGGTGTTCAACCTGATCGACAAGGATTTCAAGCGGGTCGTCCCCTGCATGCATTCGGTGGGCCTGCCGCTGGCGAAGGGCCAGAAGGACGTTCCGTGGCCGTGCAACAAGGAGAAATACATCGTGCATTTCCCCGAGACGCGCGAGATCTGGAGCTACGGTTCCGGCTATGGCGGCAACGCTTTGCTGGGGAAAAAATGCTTCGCCCTGCGCATCGCCAGCGCGATGGCACGCGACGAGGGCTGGATGGCCGAGCACATGCTCATCCTCGGCGTGGAGAATCCCGCGCGGGAAAAAACCTATGTGGCTGCGGCCTTCCCGAGCGCGTGCGGCAAGACCAACTTTGCCATGCTGATCCCGCCGAGGAATTTCGCCAAGAAAGGCTGGAAGGTCTGGACCGTGGGCGACGACATCGCGTGGATCAAGCCCGGCGCCGATGGCCGGTTGCGCGCGATCAACCCGGAAGCCGGATTCTTCGGCGTCGCCCCCGGCACGAGCAATTCCACCAATCCGAACGCGATGGCCGCGTTGTCGAAGAACACCATCTTCACCAATGTCGCACTCACGCCTGACGGGGGCGTCTGGTGGGAAGGCATGACCGGTGACGCCCCCGCCGAATGCCTCGACTGGCAGGGCAAGCACTGGACGCCCGAAATGGCGCTCCAGACCGGCGCGAAGGCCGCGCACGCCAACTCCCGCTTCACCGCCCCGGCCTCGCAATGTCCGACCATCGACAAGGATTGGGAAAATCCCGAGGGCGTGCCGATCAGCGCCTTCATCTTCGGCGGCCGGCGCGCGACCACCCTGCCGCTGATCTTCCAGGCGTTCAACTGGTCGAGCGGTGTCTATGTGGGCGCCACGATGGGTTCCGAGATGACGGCGGCGGCGGCCGGCACCATCGGCAAGGTCCGGCGCGATCCATTCGCCATGCTGCCCTTCTGCGGCTACCACATGGGCGACTACTTCCGCCACTGGATCAACATGCAACGCAATCTCTCCGAGACCCCGCGCATTTTCCATGTGAACTGGTTCCGCAAGGACAAGGACGGCAAATTCATGTGGCCTGGCTTCTCCGAAAACATGCGCGTGCTCAAGTGGATCGTCGACCGCGCCAAGGGCGGCGGTCGGGCCAAGGAAACCCCGATCGGCTGGATGCCGCGCTACGAAGACCTCGACTGGGAAGGCATGGATTTCCCGCGCGAAAAATTCGAGGAGCTGCAGGCCTTCGATCGCACCGCCTGGCGCAATGAGGTGCTCGGCCACGAGGAACTGTTCATCGATCTGCACGCGCACTTGCCGAAAGAGCTCATGTTCGAACGTGAACTGCTCATCTGCCGGATGTGAGGGAAGGTGACAAAGTCCACGCTCGACGAATGTTTGAAGTTCGGCGGCAGTTGAATCGTTACAATATGTAGCATAGTGGATTATCTATCTATAGATAGAGCGGCGGCGGGTATGCTGTAAATACCCAGTTAAAAATAGGGTTTACACCCTAATTAATTTGAGTAATCTCCGTTTTGGCCGATTAGATACGCTGCCGTGGGCTCCATCCATCGTCATTCAGCGTTCCACCTGTCGCGTGAGATCAGGGCCGGTTTGCGGTTCTGCAACCTGACGGTTGTTTCGCGCCTTATTCCGGTTGGGAAAGGAACGGCTTTACGCGGCTTCTTCCTCACGTGGATTGGAGGGCTGATTTTGGCCACCGCCCAAGCGCAGGTGGTGACTGAATCTTTCATGAACTCGACGGCGCCCGGTTGGGTCATGGCAGGGACGGGCTATACGCCCAATCTAACCTCGGGCGGCATCGATCCGACGGGGGCCGGCTGGTTGCGGCTGACTGACACGGGTGGAAATGAGGCGACGAGTGCCT
>JAYVZM010000415.1:0-3128 GCA_043783345.1 Verrucomicrobiota bacterium | reverse complement strand
CGCTCCAGCCGAATTCGCCGAAGGTGCCGGTGTTGGCGGGAATGAAGGGCGTCCAGTTCGCCGCCACGAGGTCGCGATGGCCCAGCATCCACCAGGCGCCGTAGGCCATGAGGACGAGCAGCACACCGACCTTGATGAAGACCATCGTGTTGTTGAAATTGGCGGACTCCTTGATCCCGATCACGAGCACGACGGTGAGGGCCAGCGAAATGAAAACAGCCGGCAGATTGATCAGCGCCCCGGTCGTGACCAGCGGATGATGTTCGAACGCAAAGAGCCCGAGGTTGGTCGTGACCAGGTGGGCGCGATCGATCGCAAAGGGCGCCGAGCCGATCACCGAGGGCATGGTGAGGCCGAACTCGGCGAACAGCCCCTGCACGCTGCCCGACCAGCTGACGGCGACCGCCGCGCCGGAAAACAGATACTCGAGGATCAAGTCCCACCCGATGATCCACGCGAAGAGCTCGCCCATGGTCGCGTAGGTGTAGGTGTAGGCGCTGCCCGCGACGGGAATCATCGTGGAGAATTCGGCGTAGCAGAGGCCGGCGAACAGGCAGGAGATGCCGCAGAAAATGAACGACAGCACGATGGCCGGACCCGCGTATTGCGCGGCGGAAACCCCGGCGAGCACGAAGATGCCCGCGCCCACGACCGACCCGATGCCGAGGCTGATCAGGTTCACCGGGCCGAGTTCGCGCTTCATGCCGCCGTGTTCGCCGCCCTCCGACTCGGCGATGAGGGTGGCGACGGGTTTGGTCGCGAAGAGGCCCATGTTACTTGGCGGGCTGGTTCAGCTTGCTGTGGCGGCGGCTGTAGCCGAAGTAGATCACGAGCCCGGCGGCCATCCAGCCGACGAGCCGCCACCAAGTGTCGGCCGGCAGGGCATACATCTGCACGAAGCAGATGCCGGCGCCGAGAATCGGCACGAGCGGCACCCACGGCGTGCGGAAGGGTCGGGGAACGTTGGGCCGGGTCTTGCGCAGCACGGCGATGCTGATGCAGACGATGACGAACGCAAAGAGCGTGCCGATGGAAACCATCTCCCCGAGGATCGACAGCGGCACCAATCCGGCAAAGACGGCCGAGATCACGCCGGTCAGGATCGTGGTGACGTAGGGCGTCTTGAAACGCGGGTGGACCTTGGCGAAGACGGCGGGCAACAGGCCGTCGTTGGCCATCGAGAAAAAGATCCGCGGCTGGCCCATGAGCATGACGAGGATGACTGAGCTGAGTCCGGCGATGGCGGCGATCTCGACCACATAGCGGAGCATCGGCGGAGCGCCGGCGGCGAGCAGGGCGTTGACGACGGGGGCGGCATTGTTGAGCTCGGTGTATTTCGACATGCCGGTCAGCACGAGCGAGATGGTGATGAAGAGCACGGTGCAGATCGCGAGCGAGCCGAGGATGCCCGCCGGCATGTCCTTTTGCGGATTGTTGGACTCCTGGGCCGCGGTCGAGACGGCGTCAAAGCCGATGTAGGCGAAGAAGATCACCGCAGCGCCCTTGAAGATGCCGCTCCAGCCGAACTGCCCGTAGGTGCCGGTGTTGGCGGGGATGAACGGCGTCCAGTTCTTCGTGGCGAGGCCCGGGGACTTGAGCAGGAACCATACGCCGAACCCGATGACGGCGAGGAGCACGGAAACCTTGGTGACCACCATGAAATTGTTGAAGGTCGCCGATTCCTTGATGCCGATGACGAGCAGCGTGGTGAGGACCAGCACGATGAAAACGGCCGGCAGATTCACGAGATGGCCGGTGGCGACCAGGTGGCCGTCGACGTAGTTCATCGGCGCGTCGGTAAGGCTGGGCGGGATGACGAGGCCGAATTCCTTGATGAAGGCCACGAAGTGCCCCGACCAGCCGACCGCCACGGTCGGCGAGACGAAAAGATATTCGAGGATGAGATCCCAGCCGATGATCCACGCGAAAAATTCGCCGAGGGTCGCATAGGAATACATGTAGGCGCTGCCCGCGATCGGAATCATCGCGGCGAACTCCGCGTAACACAGGCCGGCGAAGAGGCAGCCGAGTCCGGAGATGACGAACGAAATCGCAATGGCCGGGCCGGCATATTGGGCGGCCGCCTGGCCGGTCAGCACAAAAATACCGGCGCCGATGATGGCGCCGATGCCGAGACTGACGAGATTGAGCTTGGTGAGGCTCCGGTTCAGTCCCGCATCCGCGGCGGCTTCTTTCTGCAGGGACTCGATCGACTTGGTCTGAAACAAACTCATGGGGATGGGGTGGTGTCGGGAGGTGAACGACGCGGGGAAGACCAGAATCAGAACGCCGAGCGGGGCACCTGGATCGAATCGCCCGGGAAAAGGATCGGGTCCTGTTCGGGCTGGCGCTGGGCGAGTTTCACATCGAGCTCGTAGGCCTTGCGGTCGCGGGTGAGGGTGACGCGGCTTTCCTTGGCGTAGAGGGTGAAGCCGCCGGCGGACTGCACGGCCTTGGACAGCGTGAGATCGGGCGACCAGATGATGCGGCCCGGCCGCTGCACCTCGCCGCCGATGTAGACGTAGCGCTCGGTCACGTTCACCGACACATCGAGGGTGGTGTAGTATTTCTTGGCGATGTAGGCGTCGCGGATGCGGTCCGACAGCTCGGAGGCTGTGAGCCCGGCGGCGGTGACGGCGCCGATGTATTGCAGGCGGATGAGGCCCTGTTCGTCGATCTGGACGTTGCTGTTGATCGGCTCGGGGATGCCGAGCAGGGAAACCATCATGGTGTCGCCCGGTCGCAATTGCGCGGAAAGGGAAGGGGCGGCGACATTGGGATTGCCGCCTGCCATCCCCTTGAGCCCCGAACCGTCGGCGGCGCACCCCGCCAGCAGCAGGACGCAGATCAGCGCGGCCAGGGGATTAAACAAGCGGAGCGAAAACATGCGTGACTCGTAGCTGAGTGATTGCCCGCATGGTGGCAACAAGCCTTTTAGCTGCGGCTGCGCTTGCGGCTGGGCTTGTCGTCCTCTTCCTCGGCGTCGTCCTCCTCGTCGTCGGAGTCCTTGTCCTCCTTGGCGGGTTTGTCGTCGTCGTCCTTCTCGCCGCCCTCCTCGTCGTCGTCCCACTTGAGCGAGGCGTCACCCTTCAGCTTCTCCTCCTCGCCCTCCTCGACCTCGGGCAGAT
>JAYVZM010000414.1:0-8072 GCA_043783345.1 Verrucomicrobiota bacterium | reverse complement strand
TCGGCACGGCGGGCCAGCGCTGCACGAGCACGCGGCGGATCATCGTCCACGAGTCGATCAAGGACGATTTCGTCTCTTCCCTCGTTGCCGCCTACCGGCAGCTGCCCATTGGCAACCCGCTCCAGGCCGGCACGCTCGTCGGCCCGTTGATCGACGTGCTGGCGGTGCAGGCGATGATGACCGCCCTCGCCGAGCTGAAGAAGAGCGGCGGCCGGGTGCTCTGCGGGGGCGAGCGCCTGACGGGGAAGAACCATCCCGGCGGGCTCTACGTCACGCCCTGCCTCGCCGAGGCGAGGAACGAGTGGCCGGTGGTGCAGCACGAGACCTTCGCCCCGATCCTTTGCGTCATGGGCTACCGCCAGCTCGAGGAGGCCATCGCGCTGCAGAACGGCGTGCCGCAGGGGTTGAGCTCGGCGATCTTCACGACGGACCTGCACGAGGCGGAGCAATTCCTGGCGGCGACGGGCAGCGATTGCGGCATCGCGAACGTCAACCTCGGCACCAGCGGCGCCGAGATCGGCGGCGCGTTCGGGGGCGAGAAGGAAACCGGCGGCGGCCGCGAGAGCGGTTCCGACGCCTGGAAGGCTTACATGAGAAGACAGACCGTCACGATCAACTACTCGGATTCACTTCCGCTGGCGCAGGGGATAAGATTCGGCGACTGAGGCAGAAGATCAGACCCAGAGGGCAGAATGGGAATTTTCCGCCGGCCCGGCGACGGGTCAGCCGTTCTTGCCGTGATGCGGCAGAATGACGACGCCGCACTTGGCGCCCTTGATGACCCCGCTGGCCGTGCTGCCCACCAGCAGATCGTAGATCTTCCCGTGGCCATGCGAACCCATGATGATGAAGTCGGCTTTCACCTTCGCGGCCTCCTCCAGGATGGTATAGACGGGCGGACCGTGGCGCACCACGGCCCCGGCTTCGAGGTCGGCGGACTGAAGTTTGTCCGTGAACGCGATGAATTTGGTTTCGGCGGATTTTTCGCTCGCGGTGATGGCCTCCTGCGCGGCGTCGACCGGCAGCGCGTATTCGCTGGTGGCGATGGGCGGCTGGATGATGTGCAGCAGGATGACCTTGGCTCCGAACGAGCGGGCAAAACTGACGGCGGTATTCACGACATCCTCGGATACCGCGGAGAAATCGACCGGGACGAGGAAGGTTTTCATGCCCGATTATACACCCGCCGGCGTGGGGGCATTCCGCATGGATTGCCCGAAGGTGGGCGGAATTTGCCCGGCACGGCGAACCCGCCCATGGCGAAAATGAGCGGCGATCATGCGGGCCGCCTTTCGGGAGGGCAGGCGCCCGAGCAGCCGCGCCGGCCGGCGTTCACTTCGTGATATAAAACGGATTCGGCAGCTTGTAGGTGCGCTCGGCGTAACCGCCGTTCAGATCGCTGTCCTGATCGCCGAGGTTGGCGACAATGAGATAGCCCGCTTGCGTGAGCTTGCGGCGCACGTCGGTCTTGAAGCCCGTCGTGGTGAGCTGCACGTCCGTGATGGGTTTGTAGAAGATCCTGGTCCAGGTCTCGTAGCCGACGTCGCGCAGGTTTTTCTCCGTGCCGGGGCGGTCGCTTTCCTTGCGGCCGGTGATGAAGAACACGTCGATCTTGCCGCGCACCGCCGTATCGTAAACCGTCTGCACGGGAATGATGGCGCGGGCGCGGCCCTCGGCGACCCAGTCGTCCCAGATTTTCGGCACGTAGCCGTAATCGTTGGCGAGGATATGCGGCAGGTTGGACAGCGTCGTCTCGTCGATGTCGAAAACGATGGCCAGTTTCTGCCCCGGTTTCGCCCCCCGGGCGAGGCGCTTGACCAGGTATTTGTTGGCCGACAGGGCGACAGAGGCCACGTCCTTGGCATATTCGCCCGAGTCGATGTAGACTCTCAGCTGCTGCTTGTGGGGATAGAGATTCGGCGGCTCCACGGCCCAGGCCGGAGCGCTGGCGAACGTCAGAGCCAGCCCGAGGGCCAGCCCGGCACAGAGAACGCGTTTATGCATGCCGGCCAGTAAAGGGGGCTCCTGGCGAAAGACAATGCGGCGTTATGCCAGGACCGGACACGGACGAGCGTCCCGACTGGAATGCCCGGATATCCCGACCGGGGAATGCCCCGGTGGCGCGCTGGCCCCGTAGCGGGTAGGCTGGGGCGCTCGCATTATTAATAAACCCAAAATCAATCCCAGCTATGAATCATTCACGCAATCATTCCATCATCTCCCTCCTCCTCGCCGGCGGAGTCGCCCTCCTCAGCACCCAGGTCTTCGCCAACGACGACAACCTGGCGTCGCATTTCAAGGCCATGGATTCGGACAACGACGGACGCATCTCCCGCGCGGAGTTCACGACGGCAAAATCGCGTGCGTCCGCCAAAATGGATGCCAACAGCGACGGCACGGTCAGCGCCGATGAAAAGAGCGCGGCCAAGACCGAGAAGAAACATTGGTGGAACCGCACCGCCGCCGACAAGACCGACAAGTCCACCATGAACAGCGACGGCACCGTCAGCTCCACCGACACGGCCGCCGCCGCGATGTTCGACCGGCTGGACACAAACCAAGACGGCTACCTGAGCGAGAGCGAACTCGCCGCCCACGACATGAACCAGGAAAAGAAGAACCAGTAATGACGGGTTCCCCGTTCCCGGTAACCGGAATCCCTCCCTCGGCAACCCCGCCCGCGACTCGGTCGAGCCGCGGGCTTTTTTTGTGCCGTGCTACCATTGCACGGCGCGGATCAAGGTCAGGACATTGATGGTTCCGGATGCATCGCGCACGTCGTCAAAATCCCCCCGCAGGAACTTCAGGGCGAAGCGTTCCCGCTCGATCTCGCCGCGGGTGCGCACCCCGGCGCGGCGGAGCAAGGGCAGGGGCGGGCACCAGCCGTGCGTGCCGTGCAGGAGCAGAAAGCCCAGGACGCCGCCGGTGAGGGCGAGCCACTTGCGATTGACGGTGGCGGCGAGCCCCACGCCGAGCAGGGCGAGCGTGGAGGCATTGGTTTCCAGCCACCGCTCGATGTCCCATTCGCGCTCGAGTTCGCCGAGGCGCTGCGTGAGGGCGGCGGCCGATTTCCCGACATTGCTCTCGATGGTTTCCGCGATCATGTGGTCGATGCGGTCATTGACGTGCGCATGGGTGTGACGGCGCACCCGGTCCAGTTCGAAGGAGTTCATGCGGCCAGTCTAGTCCGCCGCAGGGCGAGCGGCTACCGGGGGCCTTGCCCGCTGCCCCATCGGGCAATCGACCCGGGGCCGCCGCGGGCAGGGGGCGATCCGGGCGCCCCGCGCCCGCTTTCCAGGCACAAGTAGGTATTTACCCCGGATAAGTTTGTTGTGTGGAGTTCCAATTCTTGTCCTGATCGGTCGTGTTGGCGACAATCGCCCGGCTCTCCGATAGCTCCACGCCCATGAGTTTCAAAAGATCTCCCCAAGTCGCGCCGTCTTCTCATCCGGCTCCACCTCCGCCCGACATGCTGCTGGCGGCGATTGTCGATTCGTCCGATGACGCGATCATCAGCGAGGATCTGGATGGCATCATCACCAGTTGGAACCAGAGCGCCGGGCGGATCTTCGGCTACGCCCCGGACGACGTGATCGGCCGATCGATCACCCTGCTGTTGCCGCCGGACCGGCTTTTTGAGGAAAAGGCCATCCTGGACCGGGTCAGGCAGGGGGAGCGCGTGGAGCACTATGAAACGGTGCGGAGGCGGCGGGACGGGCAAACGTTCGAAGTCTCCGTCACCGTTTCGCCCGTGCGGTCCGCCGGGGGGGAGATTGTCGGGGCTTCGAAGATCGTGCGCGATATCACCGAACGGAAGCGGGGGAGACGGGCGGATCTCCTGCTCGCGGCCATCGTCAGCTCCTCGGACGACGCCATTGTCAGCAAGAGTCTCGACGGCATTATCACCAGCTGGAATGAGGGCGCGGAGCGCATCTTCGGCTACACCGCGGAGGAGATGCTGGGCCAGTCGGTGCTGAAGCTGATGCCCCAGGACCGGAAGGACGAGGAGCCCAGGATCCTCGAGCGGTTGCGGCGCGGCGAGCGGGTCGAACATTTTGAGACCGTCCGCGTGCGCAAGAACGGCGAGCACTTCAACGTGTCGCTCACCATCTCACCCGTGAAGGATTCGGACGGAAAAATCATCGGTGCGTCGAAAATCGCCCGCGACATCACGGAGCTGAAGCGGATTTCCCTCGAGCGCGAGCAGCTGCTGGAAAGCGAGCGCCTCGCCCGCTCCCAGGCGGAGCATGCCAACCGGATGAAGGACGAGTTTCTCGCCACGGTTTCTCATGAACTGCGCACCCCCCTGAATGCCATCGTCGGCTGGGCCGACGTGCTCAAAACCGTCCGCGACCGCCCCGCCGAGGTGGATGAGGCCGCCGAGGTCATCAAGCGCAACGCCTTCATCCAGTCCCAGCTGATCGACGACCTGCTTGATCTCGGCCGCATCGCCGCCGGCAAGATGACCCTCAATGTCGAACCGCTCGACATCGGGGCTGTCCTGCGGGAGGCCCTCGCCTCGGTGCAACACGCGGCCAATGTGAAGCAGATTGCGATCAAGACCCTGCTGCACGACGTTCGCGGCGGCATGATGGGCGACGGCAAACGCCTGCAGCAGGTGATCTGGAACCTGTTGACGAATGCGATCAAGTTCACGCCCAAGCAAGGCAAGGTGTTCGTCACTGTCCGGCACACGAATTCCCATATCGAGCTTTCGGTGGCCGACACCGGGCACGGCATCGACCCGGAGTTTCTGCCCCACGTTTTCGAGCGCTTTCGCCAGGCGGATGCCTCCATCACCCGCGAGCACGGTGGACTCGGGATCGGCCTGTCCCTGGTCAAGCAGCTGGTCGAACTCCACGCGGGCACGGTGCACGCCATGAGTCCAGGGATCGGCTTGGGGGCGACTTTCACGGTAATCCTGCCCGTGTCCGTCGCCCAGGCCGAGTCTCCCCGCAGGGCGGTTCCGGCGGAGGATCCGCGCGAGGGAATTCCGCCGGACCTCGCGGGCATCAAGGTCCTGGCGGTGGATGATGACCGGGACTCGCTCGAAGTCCTGCGGCGCATCCTCACGAGCCAGGGCGCCCAGGTGCGGACGGCCGCTTCCGGGGAGGAAGCGCTGGAGGTTTTTCACGCTTTCTCCCCCCACGTCGTCCTGAGCGACATCGGCATGCCCGTTCAGGACGGGTATGAACTCATCCGCAGCATCCGGCGGCTGCCGAACGGCGCCGTGGTGCCCGCCGCAGCCCTCACCGCGCTCGCGCGTGCCGACGACCGGATGCGCGCCCTGCACGCCGGTTTCCAGACGCACGTGGCAAAGCCGGTCGCCGCGGCCGAGGTCGTGGCGGTCGTCCGCAGCCTGGCCAGTTTGCACCCGGCCCTCGGTCCCGGGCTGCAGAATTGAATCGGCGCTTCCCGGGGAGGCCAGCCCAGCGGAGGACTCAACGGCCGCGCCAGGGGTGCAGCACGCGGTGCCGCGGCGTGGCGGTCGCATGGGCGCGCGCGGTCGCGATGAGCTCGCGCCTCCGCAGCCGGGCCATGGCGGTCTGCACCGCGCTGCGCGACAGGCCGGTCTCCGCGGCGATGGCGCTCAGTCCCGCCGCGACCGGCCGCCACTGCTGCCGGGCGGCGCGGCCGTAAAGGAAGAGGTAGACCAGATACGCCGCGGGCTGCTGGTCGTGGCCGACGATGTCGCGTAGCAACACGTCGAGCACGTAGGCATCGACCGGCAGGGTGGCGCGGGAGCGGGGCATGGGATTTGAAAAAGTTTTAAGGTGCAAGGTTTAAGCCGTAAGCAGGAACGGCCAAAGAAGACAGCGGACTGTCACCCAGCACGGCCGCCTGACAACTTATGCCTTCGACCTTACAACTTCCCCACTATACCGATAAACGGACAAGCCTTTTTGCGCCGGCGGGCGGGGTTGGGATGGACGGCCCGCCGGCGGGGCGTTTACGGCCGGGTCATGATCAAGCAAATCAAGTTCGTGAGCATACCCGTGAAGGATCAGAACCGCGCGCTCAACTTCTACACCGAGAAGCTGGGCTTCACCATCATCACCGACCAGCCATTCGACGGGAAGCAGCGCTGGATCGAGCTGCGCATCCCGAAGGCGGAGACGCGGGTGGTGCTGTTCACCCTGGAGGGACAGGAGGACCCGGGTGGGCACGATGACCGGCATCTCCTACGCGACGGACGACGTCGAGAAGAGCTATGCCGAACTGAAGGCCCGGGGCGTGAATTCAAGGGCCCGCCGCAGAAGCAACCCTAGGGCACCTTCGTGATCCTCGAGGACAGCGAGGGCAACCAGTTCGTGCTCGGCACGGCGAGGTGAGCAGGGTCGGTGGCCCACTTGGGTCGGTCGCCATCCGAGCCTTTGGTTCGTCCCCGGCCCTTTCCGGAGGTTACACCCCATGGCGAGGAACCAAAGGCCGGCATATCTTACACTACACGTGATGCGGCTTCAGCCCGAAGCCGCGCTCCCGTTCGTTATGAAAAACTCCCGGATTGCTCCAGCTTCAGGCAACGCCATCGCCGCGCGCCCCATTTTCCACGGTTGTTTCGCCGCGCTGCTCGCGGGCCTCGTCTGGATCAGTGGGCCCGTGGCCATCAGTCGCGCCCAACCAGCCGGCGACGAGGCGGAAGACGCGGAAGTGCTCACCCGCGGCCCCGTGCACGAGGCCTTTGCCGGCATCGTCAGCTTTAATCCCGAACCGGGGATAGTGGCGCCGGCACCTCCGCCCGAGCCCATCGAGGAGCTGCCGCCGGAGGAAAGACCGGAGGGGGACGACGTCGCGTGGATTCCCGGTTACTGGGGCTGGGATGACGAGCGGAACGACTATGTTTGGATCAGCGGCACGTGGCGCGTCATGCCGCCGGGACGCGAATGGGTGACCGGATATTGGCGGGACACCGGGCGGAGCTACCAATGGATTTCCGGGTATTGGGCCGACGCGTCGCAGCAGGACGCCTATTATTTGCCGCCGCCCCCGGAAACCTTGGAGGCCGGCCCCAACCTCGATCCGCCCTCCCCGGACTACGAATGGACGCCGGGCTGCTGGGTCTGGTATGACGGCCGTTACGCCTGGCGCGCCGGTTATTGGACGGAAGGCCGTTCGGACTGGGTCTGGATCCCCGCTTGCTATGTGTGGACCCCGCGCGGCGTCCTCTTCGTTGACGGCTTCTGGGATTACCCGGTGGAACGCCGCGGGGTCATCTTTGCTCCCGTTTACTATCGATCGCACCGCTCGTTCCGGCGCGATTACTCCTACTCGCCGCAGATCGTGATCAACCTTTCCATTTTCACCGACTGCCTTTTCCTGCGGCCCAGCTATCATCACTATTATTTTGGGGATTACTACGACTCGCGTTACGAACGGGGCGGATTCTACGCGTCGTTTTCTTACCAATCCGGCCGCCGTGGCTACGATCCGTTCTACTCGCACGCCCGGTGGGAACATCGCCGGGAACGGGACTGGGACAATCGCGTTCAGGCCTCCTACGATTATCGCCGCAGAAACGAGGCGGCGCGCCCGCCGCGCACCTGGTCCGCCCAGCTTTCAATCGGCACGCGCGCGGTGATTGGCGGCCAGGCCCGCCTCGCTCTGGCCTCGCCCATTCAGCAACTGGCCACCCGCCGGGACAACCCCGTGCGCTTCCAGCCGGTGGCCCCGGGGGACCGGCAGAGGCTCGCGCAGCGTGGCCGGGACATTCAGCAGTCCCGCGAACAGCGCCGGACGGTTGAAGCCCAGGCGGCCGTCGCGACCGGCCGCAACCCGGGCGAGACCGCCGAGCCGGTCAAGGTTCCGGTTCAGCGGTCCCCGCTGGCGGCCCGGCCGGCCGGACAAAGGGGAAGGAGCGCGGCACCGCCCGAAGCGCCGCGCACCCCCCGGCCCGATCCGAATGTGGCGCCCCGGACGGACAGCCGCGACCGCCGGCCGAGCGCGGACCAACGCAGTTCCACGCCCGATAACCGGCCGGCAGAGCCCGGGAGGCAGGCCCAGCGCGACCGGCGCGGGCCGGTAATCGGCGAGACGCCGGCCCAACCGACGACCGGGCGGCGATCAGATGGTCC
>JAYVZM010000413.1:0-8073 GCA_043783345.1 Verrucomicrobiota bacterium | reverse complement strand
CCGTTGGCTCTGGCGTCTTCCATGAGAAGGCGTGTCGAGGGTATTGTTTGAAAAGGTTCACCTTTTTTTGGTGGTCGGCTGGCGGCTCGCAACTTTCCGGAGGGTCCATACGCACTCGGAGTGGCGGCGTCAATCTTGCCGCGCGGTGCAGGGAGGAGTCCGTGGAACCGGAGAAGCGGGCGGCACTGCTGGTTTTCGGAAATCCATGGTCTTCACCCAGCCCTGCAGCGCCCCGGTGGGGAAGCCAGTCCATGCTCGCACCGACTACACGCCATCCTCGCCACCCCAATTTCAAGCGATACGTATTCCCGGATGCGCTGCGCTTATCTTCTTCGTAACCGCCTTTGACCTCCGCCGTGTTTTGGTCAATGATCCGCACGTGAACGAAGAAAATGACGCCGCCTTCCTTCGTCTTCTTGTCGATCACCCAGCCGCCGTCGTTTTTTCCTGCATCTGAATACTTCGCTATCCGCGGCTTAAGTCCAGTGAAGCGGGCGAGGAAAGCGTCCGACGGATCCTCAGCGCTTCGTTCGTGGGAGTGCGCAGTCCGTTGGACACCCTTCAGCCTCCGGCTGAGGCTTCGGCCTGACCCGCAGGGCAGGCCCGTTGGACCGCGTATAGGCTGCGCCACGCAGTGGGCTGGATTGCCGCGCCTTCGCAGGCGCAGCTACGGTGAACGGCGGAGCAGGGCCACGTAGAAGCCGTCGGTGTTGCGGGTGCCGGGTAGAAGCGTCGTGCCGAGGCCGTCGAATTCGCCGCCGTGGTTTTTCGCCGGGGCTTCGATTTTGAACTCCGGACGGGATTGGAGGAACGCGGCGACGACGTCGTGGTTTTCATGGTGGCTGAGCGAGCAGGTAGCGTAGACGAGCAGGCCGCCAAGGCTGCCGCACTTGTCGGCGCCGGATTTCACGCGCGGGGCGTTGGCGGTCAGGATTTCCAGCTGGGTTTGGGCGAAGGCGGCGATCGTCTCGGGTTTCACATACCACTTGAGGTGCGGCTGGCGGCGCCAGGTGCCGGAGCCGGAGCACGGCGCGTCCACGAGCACGCCGTCGTATTCGCCCTCTGGCTCGCGGACGATGGCGATGTTCTCCAGCCGGGCGCGTTTGGCGCGGTCGCGGAGTTCCTCGAGGATTTCCGAGCGGATGTCGGTGGCGTCGACGTGACCTGACGGGCCGACGAGGCGCGCGAGCTGCAGGGTCTTGCCCCCGGCGCCGGCGCAGGCGTCGAGCCATCGGCCCGTGGGCGCGACATGGGCGAGCACGAGTTGCGAGCCGAGGTCCTGGATCTCCACGAAACCGCGCCGATAGGCGTCGGAGGCGGCGACCTCGGCATTGGGCGGCAGGCAAAGGGCGTCGGGAAGTTCCTCCGAGACGGTGAAGCTCCAGCCCTGGGCGCGAAACTCGTCGAGCACGAGGTTGCGGTCGTTGCATTGGATGCGCACCCAGACGTTCGCCCGGCGGTTGAGGACGTCGAGATGAGGGAATTCGAAAGCGGCGGGGCAGTGCGAGCGGAACCAAGCGGGCAGGAGGGCTGCCGGAGAAAAGAGTGAGGGTGAAAGTGAGAGGGGCGAATGGGCGAGGAGCGAGGTCAGCAGTGCGGCTTTTTCGGCGAGAGTGTCGGGAACGGGGGGCCAGTCGCCGCAGTGGGCGGCGCGGTAGGACGCCGTGGGTTTCAACTCCGGAGCGAGCCAGGCGGCGATTTTGGCGGCGGTTTCCGGGGCCGGGTTGAGGAATGGTTCAATCCAGGGCAGGAACCGCAGGGCGGTGTAGACGAGTTCGCGGTAGAGCTTGCGGTCGCGCGAGCCGATGGCGCGGTGGCGGGCGAAGATTTCCTTGATGCGGCGGGGCAGGGAGCTGTCGCTGCGGAGGCGGGGCCGCAGTTCGCCGAGGAAGGCGAGGAACAGGCGCTGCTGGTTGGCGGCGATGTGGGGGTTCATCTCAGGAACAGACGATGAAAAGGGATCACAGAGATCACGGAGATTGCACAGAGGTCACAGAGAGAAGCGGAATGGAACTGCCTGGCAAGGGCTCTGTGTCCTCGGTCTGCCTCAGTGTCCTCTGTCGCGGAAAATCAGAACTTCAACAGTTCGACCTCTAGGTTGAGGGCGAAGGCGCTTTCCCGGCGCGGGCCGTTGAAGAACGAGACCTCGTATTTCACGGCCCAGGTCTGGCCGAGCCGCTGCGAGACGCCGTAGCTCTGCTCGTTGAAGCGGTGGTTGCGCGCGTCGTAGCGCCAGAGGCCGGTGACGTCGTAGACTTCGTTCAGGCGCAGACGGTATTCGAGGTAGTATTCGTGGTAGTCGTTCTTGAGGAAATGCGTGGCGAGCCGGGCCGACCACCAGTCCTGGTCCACGATCTTCAGCGCGGTGTTGAGCTCCTGCTGGCTGGGCGTGTGCGGGTCGACGCGGTGGAAAACCTCCCACCGGAGCCATGGGGCCGGGGTGAGGGTGAATTCCGTATAAATGTCCGAGCGCGGCTTCTGTCCGGCGGGGCGGTCGAAACGGTAGTCGGCGGCGAAATTGAGCGAGGCGAGGTTGCGGGACCCGTAATTGGCGTCGCGGGTCTGCAATGTGTTGTCGAGGGAGACGCGCAGGGTGTTGAGCGCGGTGAGGTCGTCGAGGTTGCGCGAGTCACCGATGGAAAGCGGCTGGAGATAGGTGGAGAAGACGCGGCGGTCGATAGGCGGGATGTAGGCCCGGCCGTTGCCGGCCTCGGGTGCGTAGCGGTAGGAAATTTTCGGAGAAACCAGATGCCGCAGGCCGTCGATTTCCCAGATCGGGTTCTTGTAGTCGAAGGTGCCGCTGGCGAGCAGGTGGGCGTCGAAGCCGACCTCGCCGATCGTGCGGGTGTAGCTGTCCCGGCCACCGAGGGCATCGGTGTAGTGCGTCACGCGGCCGCCGGCGACGGGCGTGACGGCGAACCATGGCGTGGGGGCGAAGGTCCGTTCGAGGCCGTAATAGGCGTCGAGGCGGTTGGTGCGGTAGGCCGGTTCGGCGCCGAAGGCATCGGCCTGCAGCACGGCGGCGCTGGCGGTGAATCTTTCGTAGAAGCCGAGGGGCAGGGCGATGGGCAGCTGGTCGAAACGCACTTCCGGCAGGCGTTCCTGGACGCGATGGTAGGGGTTGGGATGGACGCGCGCGAAAGCGCTGAGCGAATAGTTGTCGCCGGTGTAGGCGGCCTCGAGGAAGGAGTCGGGCTGCTGGACGGGATAAAATTCCTTGTTGCGGAAATCGCGGAGGATTTCGGAATCGCTCCAGTAGTTGAACTGGCCGTTGAGGGTGAAATGATCGCCGGCCTGCTGGCGATGCTGCCACTCAACGTAGGACCGGCTGTGCGGCACCGGCTGGCCGAGCACATCGGTCTTCCGGTTGCCGCCCACGTCGTAGATATAGCCGGAGCGGAAGAACCCATCGAGGGAACTGTCGCCCGCGGTCCGGTGATAGCGGCCGGACGGGCCGAACATGAGGCCGCGGGAACTGTAGACGCCGGCGTCGGCGCCGAGCTTGACGCCCTTCGCCACGGGCACATGAAGGCCGAGTTCGGTGAAGACGCCGAGGTTGCCGCGGTAGCCGACGCGGCCGGTGAGGTAGGAGACGTAGGCCGCGTCGAGCGCCTGCTCGAAGTGCGGGAACGAGATGAAATGTCCGCCGAGGAGGCCGAGGCTCAGGCCCTCGGCGCGGAGGATCTTGCCCCGGGCGTAGGTCAGGCGTTTGGCGCGGATGGAGGGGGTGTAGCCGGCGTTCTCGCGGAAAAAGACCGTGGCGTTGGTGAAGACGAACTCGTCGAGCGTGCCGTCGACGGTGTCACCGGAAAGATAGACGGGGAACTCGCCGAGGCGGAGGTTGACGACATGGATGGCCTTGGTTGCGAGATTGAAGCTGCCCTGATCGGCGACGAGCCGGCGCTTGCCGTAGGTGAGGTTGAAATGCCCGGTGGCGACGGCGATGTTGTTGCCAGTCTGGTAGCGGATTTCGTCGGCCGTGAGGAGGATCTCGCCATAGGTCAGCCGGGCCTTGCCGGTCATGACGGTCTCCTTGGTGGCATCGCTGTAGGTGACTTTGTCGCCCTCCAGCACGGGCAAGTCGGTCTGGGCGTGCGCCAGCGCGCCGAACAGGCAGAGCCCCGCCCCGAGAGCGGAAAGGCGGCGGCGGGTGCGGGCAAATGGCATGAATCTGAAGTGGCGGGCGGGGCGGGGAGGCGCAATGAGATTTCGGGGGGAAGATCGGCCCACGAATAGACACGCGCCGTTGCTTGCTGTTGCAATCCCGGTGTCTGTCCGGGCCGTCGCCCGGCAAAAAAACACCCGAATGGCGCTCCGTTGTCGTCCGAATGAAGACAATGTGGCCTTGGCCGCGGCGGCCGGTGATTTGTTGGAGACGCGGCGCCCTCGTCGCGTTTTCCGGGACGGGGGCGTCCCGGCTCCAAGGTGTCGGTTTCGGCTAGACGCGGCGGGAGAGGCGGGCACAGTTGAACCACTCCGTCCCGTGATCATCCCTCTCAACGAGCTGAACGCCTTCCTCGGTAATCATCAGGCCAACCCGCATGGCTGGCTCGGCATGCATCCGCTGAAGCACGGGAAAAAGTCCGGCGTGGTGGTGCGGGCCTTCCTCCGCGCCGCGGTGAAATGCGACGTGATCGAACTCGACACGCCCGGCACGCCGGCGCACCCGATGGAGCAGCTCGCGCCCGAGGGGTTTTACGAGGCGTTCATCCCGGGGAAGAAGATTTTTCGCTACCAGCTGCGCTACCAGACGTCGTGGGGCGACATCCACCAGGTTTACAACGCTTATTCCTTCCTGCCGTCGCTCTCGGAGCAGGACCTCTATCTTTTCAACGAGGGCAACGAGCATCGCATCTACGAAAAGCTCGGCGCGCACCCGCGCCGGATGGGCGAGGTGCCCGGCGTCGCGTTCGCGGTCTGGGCGCCGGCGGCCTCGCGTGTGTCGCTCGTGGCGAATTTCAACGACTGGGACCCGCGCTACCACCCGATGCGGCCGCTGGGCGCCTCGGGCGTGTGGGAACTCTTCGTGCCGGACGTGCACGATGGCGAACTCTACAAGTTCGCCATCTGGGACCAGCACGGGCACATGCGGATGAAGACCGACCCCTACGGCACCTGCTTCGAGTCCCCGCCCAACAACGCCGCCATCATCTGCGATACCAGCCGCTACCAGTGGAACGACGGCGATTGGATTGCCCGGCGCCGCGCGCAGGCCGGCAACGTGGACCGGCCGATGTCGATCTACGAGGTTCACCTCGGCTCGTGGAAACGGAACGGGGCGGAGGCCAACCGCCCCTACAACTACCGTGAACTGGCGCCGCTGCTCGCCAATTACGTCCTCGAGATGGGCTTCACCCACATCGAGGTGCTGCCGGTCAGCGAATTTCCATTCACGGGCTCGTGGGGCTACCAGGTGACGGGCTACTTCGCCCCGACCCACCGCTGGGGCACGCCGGAGGATTTCCAGTTCTTCGTCGACCACCTGCACCAGCGCGGCATCGGCATCATCATCGACTGGGTGCCGGCGCATTTTCCCAGAGACAGTTTCGCGCTGGCGGAATTCGACGGTTCGCACCTCTACGAGCACGCCGACCCGCGCCTGGGCGCGCACATGGACTGGGGCACGCTGATCTTCAACTACGGCCGGCATGAGGTGCGCTGCTTCCTCGTCGCCAGTGCGCTGTCGTGGCTGGAACGCTACCACATCGACGGCCTGCGGGTGGACGCGGTCGCGTCGATGCTCTACCTCGACTACTCGCGCAAAGAGGGCGAGTGGATCCCCAACCAGTATGGCGGGCGCGAGAACATCGAGGCCATCAACTTCCTGCGGCAGGTCAACGACCTCGTGCACCACTATTATCCCGGCGCAGTGATGATCGCGGAGGAGTCCACGGCGTTCTCGATGGTCAGCCGGCCGACGAAGGAGGGTGGCCTGGGCTTCGACTACAAGTGGAACATGGGCATGATGCACGACACGCTCGCGTATTTCCAAAAGGATCCCATCCACCGCAAGTGGTCGCACGACAAGCTGACCTTCGGGATGCTCTACCAGTATTCGGAGAATTTCATCTCGGTCTATTCGCACGACGAGGTGGTGCATCTGAAGGCTTCGATGCTCGGCAAGATGGGCGCCGGCAGCATCCCGGAGAAGGCCGCCAACCTCCGCACGCTCTACGGTTACGTCTGGCTCTATCCCGGCAAGAAACTGCTCTTCATGGGCTGCGAGTTCGGCCAGCGCAGCGAGTGGAGCCACGACCAGAGCCTCGAGTGGCATCTGCTGGAGCAACCCGAGCACGAGGGCCTGCGCCTGCTCGTGCGCGATCTGAACCGGCTCTACACTTCCGATCCCGTGCTCAGCACCACCGATTTCTGCCCGGCAGGGTTTCGCTGGGTGAACTGCACCGACGGCGACCACAGCGTCATCAGTTTCCTCCGGCAGGACGAGGGACAGAAGACGGTGTATCTGGTCGTCAGCAATTTCACGCCGATGACGCGCACGCGCTACAATGTCGGCGTGCCGCATCACGGCTACTGGAAGGAAGTGCTGAACACGAACTCGTCGTATTACGGCGGCACCGGCTTCGGCAACCACGGCGGCAAGCAGTCTTCGACCGCGCTGGCCGACGGTTACGAGCATTCGCTGAGCCTGACGCTGCCCGGCCTCTCGACGCTGGTCTTCAAGTGGACGGCGAAGGAGTAGGACCGGAAAGTAGCCACAGGCCTCCGTGCCTGCGGGGTTTGGTGACGGCAGGCAGGGACGCCTGCCGCTACCCTGCAATCGGGCGGCCTCATTCCCTTCCCCGTCACCGCCGGGTCAGCCATTCTTTTCCCCGACCAGCCAGGCAAACTTCCGGGCTTTTTTGAGGTAGGCGAGCGACACCCGTCTCTTCATGTAATCCTCGAAGCGGCACATCTCCACGGTCATGCTCGCGAACGGAAGATTGAACGAATCGAACGACAGCAGTTCATATTCAGCCTCGGCCCCCGGCGGCAGAGCTTTGGCGAAAAACGGCACGGTGGAGAAATTCTCCGCGCCAATATCCGAGCTCCCGCGGCGCACCGTGAGAAAGAGCGGCCGGGAATCGCAGGTCGAGCGGCAGCGAATCCTGAATTTCAGGCAGTGGTAGCGCGCCGCGACCTCGTTGGGCTCGAGTCGATGCAACTCGCGGCTGAAGGAAATTAGCGTCACCTCGAATGCCAGGTGAGCGCGCGCGAGTCCATCGGGCGTCGGTTCGTGCGGTTCGAGTGGGGTCATTTTTATTTGGACAACGTTATGGATGAGCTACAGGGACACTCGTCCGATTGGCTGAGGTATTTGGTTGGGCCCCTTCATCCTTTGACGAGCATTAACGCCAATCCCAAGACGACCAGAGTTACGCCCATGGTGCGAATGATAATGAAAGAATCCTCATTCCACCTTTCGTGCCTAAAGAGTCCCGGCTTCTTCAGGCAAATGACCCCTAATAGAATTGGGAAAAAACCAGAGAGATAGTTCATGGAGGTTCTTTCTTTTGCCCACCAGTATGTTCACCTGAACTGAGTTACGGTCACCATGGATTGGTGAATTCACGGCAGGACAGCGCTGAAACTTCTGAAGCGCAATGCTGCAATTTCCGGGTTCCACTATTGCGGTTCGGTTCTGCCCGGCCCGCCTCCAACTCTGCGTCCTCTTCGATCTCTGCGTTTAATATCATTCGTCTACTCGCTCGCGCTACGGCAGAATGAGCTGTGGCTGACCGCGGCGGGGAGCGCCGCGGCCTCCCGACCCGGCATGCGCGGGGGCAGGGGCGCGAGCGAACCAGGCGAGGGGCCACCCTTGCCGGAGGAACTGGAGCTGGCCGTTCATGCCTCGGGCGGGGATTTCTTGAGCAGTTCCTCGATCTTACCCAGCAGGCGGTTGAGCTCGACGGGCTTGGTGTCGAAATCGTCGCAGCCCGCGGCGATGGCCTTCTGGCGGTCGCTGGCCAGGGAGTGGGTGGTGAGGGCGATGACGGGAATGTGGGCTGTTGTCGGGCCGGCCTTGATCAGCTGGGTGGCATCCCCGCCGTCGATGACCGGCAGGCTCATGTCCAT
>JAYVZM010000412.1:0-8102 GCA_043783345.1 Verrucomicrobiota bacterium | reverse complement strand
CGAGGATGAGCGGCGAACCCTTCCGGGCGGAGACGATTTCCGCGGGGCAGTCGGCACACATCACGGCGATGCCATAGGTCCCGTCGACATGGCGCAGGGTCTTGCGCACGGACTCGAGGAAGCGGCTGGCGTCCTTGGCCTTCGGTTCCTTCTGATAATGGTAGGCGATCAGGTTGCAGAGCACCTCGGTGTCGGTCTCCGACTTGAAAGTGTAGCCCTTGGTCAGCAGGAATTTTTTGATGCTGGCGTAGTTTTCGATGACGCCGTTGTGGATCAGGGCGATCTTCGCGTCGCTGCTGACGTGGGGATGGGCGTTGGCGTCGGTCACGCCGCCATGCGTGGCCCAGCGCGTATGGCCGATGCCGGTCGAGCCGGCGATTTTCTGGGCGGTGGTGTGCTTGATCAGCCCCTCGACCCGCCCGATCTTCTTGGCGACGTCGAATCGCCCGCCATGCTGAATGGCGATGCCGGCGGAGTCATAGCCGCGATATTCGAGGCGCTTGAGTCCCTCGAGAATGATGGCCGAAGCCTTTTGTTTGCCGATGTAACCGACGATTCCGCACATAAGATTGTTTAAGCTGGCGATTTTTGACGGTGTTCAAATCATACCGCAAGGAATTAGAATGACATCCCAATGGCTGAATCGAAGAAAGTCCTGTCGGTGATCATGGGGGGTGGCCGGGGCACCCGGCTTTACCCTTTGACCAAGGAACGCTGCAAACCGGCGGTGCCGCTCGCGGGCAAATACCGCCTCGTGGACATCCCGATCAGCAATTGCCTGAACTCGGGCTTCAATCGCATCTTCCTGCTTTCCCAGTTCCTGACCGCCTCGCTCCACCGGCACATCCAGAAAAGCTTCCACTTCGATCCGTTCGGCGCGGGTTTCATCGACATCCTTTCGGCTGAGCAAACGGAAAAGAGCAGCGCCTGGTATGAAGGCACGGCGGATGCCGTGCGCCGCAACATCGTCCATTTCAACAGCCACCGGCATGATTTCGTTCTCATCCTTTCTGGCGACCAACTGTATCGGATGGATTTCAGCGCGATTATCGACCAGCACATCGCCACCGGCGCGGACGTGACCGTCGCCGCCATTCCCTTCCCGGTTTCCAAGGTGGAGGGGCTGGGCCTGATGCGCGTGGCCGACGACCTTTCCATTTCCGCGTTCGTGGAGAAGCCGAAGGACCCTGCAGTCATCAACAGTCTCACGGTCAGCGCGGCGCTGGAGCAAAAGCTCTCCCCCTCGCCGGAGAAGCGCTGCCTCGCCTCGATGGGCATCTATGTGTTCAGCCGGGAAGTGCTGCGCCAGGCGCTCGAGAACAACATGAAGGATTTTGGCAAGGAGGTCATCCCCGCGCTGCTCGGCAAGGCGAAGCTCTTCAGCTACATTTTCGAAGGTTATTGGGAGGACATCGGGACGGTCCGCGCCTTTTTCGAGGCCAACCTCGCCTTGGCGCAGCCGCTGCCGCCGTTCAATTTCTTCGATCGCGGCGCGCCGATCTACACGCATCCGCGCTATCTGCCCGCCTCGAAGATCAACCGTTGCAACATCGACTACGTGGTCATCGGCGACGGCTGCCTCGTCACCGACTCCACCCTCAAGCATTGCGTGATCGGGATCCGTTCCGTCCTGGGGGAAAATTCCAACCTGGAAGACGTGGTCATGATGGGGGCCGACTATTATCAGACCGAGAAAGAGGTGCTGGCGGACCGGGCGCAGGGCCGCCCGCCCATCGGCCTCGGCCGCAATTGCCGCATCCGCCGCTCCATCATCGATAAAAACGCCCGCATCGGCGACGGGGTCGCGCTGTCGCCCGAGGGCAAGCCCGACGGGGACTACGCCCACGACGTGGTTATCCGCGACGGCATCCTTTGCGTCTGCAAGGGCGCGGTTATCCCCTCAGGCTTTGCGCTTTAATGGAGGGCGCGCGGCGAAGAGGATCAGCCCCACGCCCGCCACGACCAGGAAAATCGAGTAGAACGTGCCGCGGCTCAGGCCGAGAATGAGCCCGGCATCCGGCTCGCGGAAAATCTCGCCGAGGGCGCGCGCCAGCGCGTAGGCGAGCAGGAATTCGCCGGAAAGGCGGCCGGGTTGGACCCGGGCGCAGTCGCTCTTCCAAAACCGCCCCTGGATGAAGGCGAACAGCAGCACGCCCTCCAAGCCGGCCTCATAAAGCTGGGAGGGATGCCGGGGAAAATTTCCGCCCCCCGTGTTCTCGAAGATGACCGCCCAGCGAACCGTGGCCACCTTGCCCCAGAGTTCACCATTGAGGAAGTTGGCGAGGCGGCCCAGGAACAGCCCGACGGGCACGGTGGTGACCACCAGATCGGCGACTTGCAGCAGGGGGGGTGCGCGGTTGCGCGTGAACCACCAGAGGGCAATCATCACCCCGAGGAAGCCGCCGTGGCTGGCCATGCCCCCTTTCCAGACTAGGAAGAAGGCCCACGGCGGGCTAAAAAGTTCGTCCGGATGATAGAGGAGAAAATAGCCCAGCCGGCCCCCGATTATGACGCCGGCGATCAGGGCCGTCATGAGGTCAAAAATGCCGTTGGTATCCAGCGGCGAGCGCCCGGCCCGATGATACGCGCGCAGCAGCCAACCCGCCGCCAGGAACCCGGTCAGATAGGCCAGGCCGTAGTAGCGAATGCCGAAATTCTCGCTGAATTGAATCAGAAACGGGTGGGGTTGATGAACCCAGTAGGCGAGGGGCAGCGTGGAGAGCATTCAGAAGTGGACGGAGGGCGGCACGAAGGAGAGCCAGTATAGGCGGAAAGAGCGGCGCGAACACAATTTCTTTTAGCGCCCAATGCCCGGCGTTATGGGTGCGGCGCCACTGCAAAGATTCCTTGCCGGTGCCGCAGTCGGGCCGCTTAGTAACGCCATGAGTGTTCCTCAGGCCACGCCCCTCAACGCCTTTCACCGCCGGCAGGGCGGGCGCATGGTGGACTTCGCGGGCTGGGACATGCCGGTCCAATACAAGAGCATCCTCGAGGAGCACAAGGCGGTGCGCCAGCGCTGCGGCCTGTTCGACGTGAGCCACATGGGCGAGGCCGACGTGCAGGGTCCCGAGGCGCTCACGTTCCTGCAGCACCTCGTCACCAACGATTGCAGCAAGCTCTTTCCCGGCCGGATCCTCTACACCGTGATGTGCTACCCGCACGGCGGGGTGGTGGACGATCTGCTCGTCTACATGCGCGGCGCGAACGACTATCTGCTCTGCATCAACGCCGGCAACATCGCCAGGGACATCGCATGGATGCAGGAGCAGGCCAAGGGGTTCAACTGCACCGTGGTGGACCGCTCGCCGGACTACGCGCAACTCGCCGTCCAAGGACCGACGGCCGCTGCACTGGTGCAGACGCTGACCAAAACCGATCTGGCTGGGATCAAATACTATCATTTCACCAACGGCGAAGTCGCCGGCGTGAAGTGCCTCATCAGCCGCACCGGCTACACCGGCGAAGACGGCTTCGAACTTTACTGCGCGGCCGGCGACGGCGTGCGCCTGGCCGAGGCCGTGGTGGCGGCCGGTGGGCCGTTCGGCCTCGAGCTGACGGGGCTCGGCGCGCGCGACAGTCTGCGCCTCGAAGCCGGGTTTCCGCTCTACGGTCACGAGATCACCGACCAGATCACCCCCATCACCGCCGGACTCGGCTGGGTCGTGAAGTTCGACAAGGGCCTGTTCATCGGCTCCGACGTGCTCAAGGCCGAGAAAGAAAAAGGCTCCGCAAAGAAAATCGTATTCTTCAAGACCGGCGACCGCCGCATCGTCCGTCCGGGCGCACCGGTGCTGGGCAGGAACGGGGACGTGGTGGGGCAGGTCATGTCGGGCACGCTGTCACCGGTCCTTAACGAAGCCATCGGCTCGGCCCTAGTCGAAGCCGCGGCGTGCAAGGAGCCACTCGTGGTGGACATCCGCGGCACGAAATTGAATTTGCACCTCGTCAAGCCACCGTTCGTTCCGTTAAAGAAAATCTAACCTTCATGAGCAACGTTCCCGCCGATCTTAAATACGTCAAATCCCACGAATGGCTCAAAGTCGCCGCCGACGGCACTGCGACCGTCGGCATCACCGACTATGCCCAAAACAGCCTCGGGGACATCACCTTTGTGCAGCTGCCGAAGGTCGGCGCCGCGCTCAAGGCGGGGGAAACCTTCGGCGTGGTGGAATCCGTCAAGGCGGCCTCCGATGTCTACTCCCCCGTGGCCGGCATGGTCCTCGAGGTGAACAAGGCGCTGGACGCGAATCCGGAAAAGGTGAACCAGGCGCCTTACGCCGACGGCTGGATGCTCAAGCTCAAGCTCGCCAGCCCGGCGGACGCCGCGAAGCTGCTTTCCCCCGAGGATTACTCGAAACTTGTCGGCTAGTCCGGCGTCTTGTCTGCAACCGCCCGTGCATCTCCCGCCGGGCTGATCATTCCTCCCCACCCAGCATCGTCCCTTGATGCACGCCACCCGTCGCTCGCTCCTCCCTTTTTGTTCCTTGCTGACCTTGGCGCTTGCCGTCGGGTGCGGCAGGAAAACCGCCGCGCCCGGCGCGATCATCGCGGCCCAGAAGCAGCCGGTCGAGGTCATCGCCGTCGCCCGCCGCGACCTGGTCGAGACCCTTTCCCTGGTGGGCTCGCTCGCCCCCAACGAGACGGCGCAAATCCGCGCCGAAATCTCGGGGCAGGTCCGCGCCGTCCAGTTCAAGGAGGGCGAGCAGGTCGTCAAGGGCCAGGTCCTGTTCAAGCTGGATGATGCCGAGCTGCGCGCCCAGCTCGCCCAATCCGAGGCGCGCTTCCACCTCACGGAGCTCAATCTGAAACGCAGCGAAAACCTCACGGAAGCGCAGTCGATGTCCCAAGCCGAGGCCGACCGCATGCGCTCGGAGTTTTCCGCCGCCGAGGCCGAACTGCAGTTGCTCCGGGTCCGGCTGGCGAAAATGGAAATCAAGGCGCCGTTTGCCGGCACGGTCGGTGCGCGGACCATCTCGCCCGGTGACTATGTCACCGCCGCCACAGCCATCACCACCATCGACGACCTGAGCCGGCTCAAGATCGATTTTCAAGTGCCCGAGCGTTTCGCCTCCCGGGTTAATCCCGGCTCCTCGTTTGTCGTGCGGGCGCAGACTCCGGCCGGGGAGACCGCCCTGCAGGGCGAGGTCTACTTCGTTTCGTCGGTCATCGATCGGGCCACCCGTTCCAGCCAGGTGAAGGGCTACATCGGTGGCGAGGCGCCCACGCTCAAGCCCGGCATGTTCGCCAACATCGACATCGTCCTGCAGGTGCGCAAGGGCGTGTTGACCGTCCCGGAGGGTTCGATTCTCACCTTGCCGGCCGGCCCCCGCGTCATCGCCGTGCGGGAAATGAACGGCGAAAGCGTCGCCGAATTCGTGCCGGTGGAATTGGGCCTGCGCGAGAAGGGACTGGTCGAAATCACCCCCGTGAAGGGCGGCCTCGAGGAGAAACAGCTCGTGGTCGCAGCCGGGGTCGGCGCCCTCGTCCTCTTTCCCGGCGCCAAACTCGAACCGCGCCCGCTGCGTGCCGAATTTCGCGTGGGCGACTGAGTCATGATCCTGTCCGACGTCTCCATTCGCCGGCCGGTGGTCGCCCTGGTGGCCTCCATTGTGGTCGTCCTGGTCGGCCTGCTGAGTTTCGGCCGGCTGCCGGTGCGCGAGTATCCGTTGATCGACTCGCCCGTGGTCACGGTGGAGACTTCCTACCGCGGCGCCTCGGCCGAGGTGGTGGAGGCCAAGATCACCGAGCCGCTCGAGAAGGAAATCGCCTCGATCGACGGCATCCGCGTCATCCGCTCCGAGTCGCAGGAGGAACAGTCGCGCATCACGGTGGAGTTCGGTCTCAAGCGCAACGTCGACGAGGCGGCCAACGACGTGCGCGACCGGGTCGGCCGTGCCCGCGGCCGCCTGCCGCAGGAAATCGACGAGCCCCGGATCACCAAGGCCGACGCCGATTCCTCCCCGGTCATCACGCTGGCCTTCAACTCCGACAGCTACAGCCGGCTCGAGCTGGTCGAGTTTGTCGAGCGCGTGGCCATCCAGCGCATTCAGACCATCCCCGGCGTCGGTTCGGTCAACATTCGCGGCCCGCGCTATGCCATGCGGCTGTGGGTCGACAGCGACCGGCTCGCGGCCCACCAGTTGACGGTGGTCGACGTGGAGAACGCCCTCCGCCAGCAGAACGTCGAGATTCCCGGCGGCCGCATCGAGTCCACCGCCCGGGAGTTTCCCGTCCGCATCGAGGGACGCATGACCGAGGTCGCCGACTTCCAGGATCTGGTGCTGGCGACGCGCGGCGGTCATCAGGTCAAGTTTTCCGATATCGGCCGCGTCGAACTGGGCTCCGAGGAATATCGCTCCGAAAATTTTTTCAGGGGCAAGCCGACCGTCGCGGTCCAGGTTCTCCGCCAGACCCAGGCCAACCTGCTGGAGGTGGCGGGCGGGGTGAAGGCCATGATTCCGGTCATCAAGGCCGATCTGCCCGCCGGCATTGATGTCGACGTCGCCTTCGATAGCTCGGTCTTCGTCGACCGTTCGGTGCACGAGGTCTACAAGACGCTCTGGGAGGCGGCGACGCTGGTGGTGCTGATGATCTTCCTCTTCCTGCGGGATTGGCGCGCCACGATGGTGCCGCTGGTGGCGATCCCCGTTTCCATCATCGGCTCATTCGCCGTGATGACCGCGCTGGGTTTCTCCATCAACACGCTCACGCTCCTCGCGCTGGTGCTCGCGGTCGGCCTCGTGGTCGACGACGCCATCGTGATGCTCGAAAACATCTTTCGCCGCATCGAGGAGGGCGAGCCGCCGATTCATGCCGCCATCTTCGGGGCGCGGCAGGTCGCCTTCGCCATCATCGCCACGACGCTGACGCTCGCGGCCGTCTTCCTGCCCGTGGCCTTCCAGTCGGGCCAGACTGGCCGCCTCTTCTATGAGTTCGGCATCACCCTCGCCGTGTCCGTGCTCGTCTCCGCCTTTGTGGCGCTGACGCTCACGCCGATGATGTGCTCGCGGGTGCTGCGCGCCAAGGTGGTCGGCGGCACGGCCCGGCACGGCTGGTTCTACAACCAGACCGAGCCGTTTTTCGTCGGCCTGAACAGCCTGTTCGCGCGCACCCTGCGCGGGGCAATGGAGGTGCGGGTGCTGGTGTTGCTCGCGGCGCTGCTTTTCACGGTCGCGGGTTTTGGGCTCTATACGCAGCTGCAACGCGAACTGACGCCTCTGGAGGACCGGGGGATTTTCACGGCCAACCTCATCGCTCCGATCGGGTCCACGCCCGAATACCTTAAAATTTACTCCTACGACATGGAGCAGATGATCCTCAAGATCCCGGAGATCGAGCGCACTTTTCACCGCACGGGCGACGGCGGGCGCGCTTTTGTGTTTGCCACGCTCAAGCCGTGGGAGAAACGCACGCGCAAGACCCAGGAAATCACCGCCGAACTTCGGCGGAATTTTCAGAAGCAGGTCACCGGCGGTCAGGCCGTGGCCAATCCCATCCGTCCCTTCGGCCGGGGCGGCCGGGGCGGAGGTGGCGGGATCCAGCTGGTTTTGCTCGGCAGTGATTTTCGCGAGCTGCAACGTCTCGGTGGCGAATACCTCACCGCCATGCGCGAGAGCGGCCAGTTCATCCAGCCTCGCGTCGATCCGTCGCCGACCAAGCCGCAGCTCGATGTGCGCATCGACCGGGCGAAGGCGGCGGACCTGCGCGTGCCGATCAGCGGCATCGCCTCCACCCTCGAATCGCTCCTCGGGGGCCGGCGCGTGACGGAATTTCAGCGGGGCAACCAGCAGTATTACGCCATCGTGCAGGTGACCGACGCCAACCGGGCCACGCCGAGTGACCTTTCCCGGCTCTACGTGCGTTCCACCGATGGCGTGCTCGTGCAACTGAGCAACGTCGTCCGCTGGGCCGAGAACACCGTGCCGGAGAGCTATCCTCATTTCAACCGCCTGCGGTCGGTCACGGTTTCCGCGCAGATGAACGAGGGGCGGACCATCGGCGACGGGGTGGCGTTCCTGGGTGCGTTCGCGAAGGACAAGCTGCCCGCCGGCTACACCTTTGCGTGGGACGGGGAGACGCGCGAGTTCGTCGAGAGCGGCAGC
>JAYVZM010000411.1:0-49694 GCA_043783345.1 Verrucomicrobiota bacterium | reverse complement strand
CGCCCACGTCGAGCGTCTCACCACCGAGGACCATTTCCGCCTCCTTGAGCGGGCCTTCGATCCGTCGCTCGCCGAGACGCCCGGCAATTCCGCGCGCCAGCACAACGCGGATTTGTCCATCCTCGAGCAACTCTTCTCGTCCGGCATCGCGAGTCACGCCCCGCACGGCATCCACCTGAATGGGTATTATCAGACGATCGTAACGCTGCGGAGCTGCCAGCTCCGCAGCGAATCGGGCCTGTTCCACGCCCTCGCCCGCCTTCCCTTCAACGACTACGAGCTCGTCACCAATGCGCACCACATCGACATGGAGAAGCTCATAACGAAGAAGGAGGACGCGGTTTCGACGCTGCGAAAGGAAAACGCCGACGCCGCGCAGCGCGGCGAGCAGAGCGTATCCAAGGACGAGTCGAAAAACCTGGAGGAGGAACAGATTCGCCGGCTCTACCGGGGCAGCCAGAAAATGCTCTCTGCCCTCTACACGGTGCGGGTGTGGGCCAAGACCGAGGAGGACCTGACTTCCCGCGTTGCGCTCGCGAAGCGCGCGCTGGAAGGAATGAACGGCGTCCAATGCCACCTGGCGAACCTCGCGACCACCACCCGGAAACTCTTCTACGCGACCCTGCCAGGCTGGACCTACGGCTACGACAAGCGCCACGTCGACATGGTGGACATCGACCTCGCCGACATCGTGCCGTTCACAAGCACGTTCGAAGGCAGGCCGGACGCCCCCGAAATCCTGATGGACGGCGCGACGAAGGATACCCCGACCGACGCCCCGCGCTCGATTGTCGCCATCCCGTCCTTCCTGGGAACGCCCGCCACCGCGCAGCACACGCTTTTCATCGGCTCCACCGGCGCCGGCAAGACGACGACTCTAAACGACATGATGTTCCAGTCCGCGCCTTACTACGAGTTCGAGACGATCATCGAGGAAGGCAGCGACTACACCCCCTACACCGAGGCCCACGGTTGCAAAACGATCCGCGTCCAGGTGGACGGCACCCACACGATCAACTATCTGGACACCGGCGGTCTGCCGCTCAGTTCGCTTCACACCAGTTTCGCCTCGGCGCTCGCGCTCCACATGACCGGGACGCCGAAAGACCCAATGATCGTTTCGCGCCGCCGCGCGATCCTCAATCAATACCTGCGCCTGCTCTACGCCACGGCCGCCGGCGACTGGCTTCGCAAGAACCGCGAACTCGCGAACATCGTGCAGCGCGAGTCCTACGCAGTGCATCTCTGGCACCGCCAGCACATGACCCATGACGACAGCCTCACGGACGCCTACACGGTCATCCGCGACGGCCTGGCCGCCGGCGAGGACCGCATTTGCTCTTTCGTGAAGGACCTGACCGAGAGCGACATTTTCCACTTCGCCCATGACAACGCGACGCGGCCGTTGCTCGAGCAACACGTCTTCACGCGCTTCCGGCCGGACGAATATCCGCAGCACGCCGCCCTTGCCGAGCTGATGCTGACCCACCGGATGCCGGAATTCCGCAGCGACGAGTTGAACGACATGGCGACCATGCTCCGGAATTGGTCCGCTGCCGAGGGCGACTACGGTCCCCTCTTCGACGGGGTTTCCACCGTCCCGCTCGACAGCCGCGTCGTGCACTTCGAACTCGGCAAAATTCCCGAAGAGCAAAAGGAACTCAAAACTGCCGTCTCGCTTCTCATGACCGGCAAAATCCGCCAGCGCATCATCAACATGCCGCGCCATCTGAGGAAGCGCGTCGTGCTCGAGGAGATGATGCGCTACCTCGACGTGCCCGATGCCGACAAGCTGATCGTGGAATTTTGCACGCAGATGCGGAAATATAGCTGCGTCATTTGGATGGTGATCCAACAGCTCAGGAAGCTCCTCGACACCGGCGTTGCTCCCTACGTCATCGGCAACTGCCGCCAATACATCCTCCTCAAACAGCTCGACACCGAGGATGTCACGGCGCTCGCCGAGCGCCTTCCGGGCCGACTGCCCGAGCCGATTCAAAAAGAGATCCTCAGTTTCCCCACCCCGGAAATGCTCCCGGCCGGCGACCGCTATTCGTCGCTCGTCTACTACAACCCCAGCCTTGTGCCCGCCCTCGCCGGCACGGCGCGACTCTACCTGCCCATGGTTCCGGCCCCGCAACTCAGCCCAGGAGATAAACGATGAACCTCAAGCCGAATGAACTCGCCGCGCTCGCGGCTGGCACCCTGCCGGCAGGCGTCACAATGAACGCCGCTGACGAACTCGCGAAGCTCCTCCCGAATGTCGGCGGCGCGGCCGCCACGATTCGGGAGAGTTACGAAGTCCGGCAGCACGGCTGCTACGAACCGGACTACGCAAGCTACGAGCGTTGCCGCAGCGCCCTCCAGAAGCTCCACAGCCGCGTCGCCGCCTTGCTCACCTCACGCGAAGGCTCCGCGGACTTGCCGGCGGTCGACCAGCGTTTTACCGACCCGACGAGCATCAAGGATCTTATCGGCGCGCCGCTCGCGCGCAACGAGGTCACAACGAGAATCGAACGGCTCTGCAAAATCTATGATGACCCGAAGCGCAAGCCGGACCATCCCGCCGTGAAAGTTTACGCGCAGCAGCTCGTGGCCGACGTCGCCCGCCTCGGGTCACTACCTCTCACCGAGGCCACCGAGCGAATCCAGGAAGTGCTCGCAGGTGCCACGCCCGCGATTCTTTTCCAGCCAGCGAAACTCGCCCCGCCGGCCGCCAGCCCAAATCAACCGTTATTCTCCACCGTCACGGGCCGCGATTTCGGCCGCTCGATCGCCTGGGCCCGCAAGACGCCAAACGCCATCAGTTCCGCCATCCGGGCGGCCGTCGCGCGGGTTACGCCTCGCGACCAGGAGCGCCCCGATCCCGCCGAGGTCGAGCGGATGAAAGCGGGCATACACGCCAACGCCGGGTCCGCGGCGGACGAACTGCGCCGGGATAACGGTGAGCGGATGCGTGAGTCCGATGGCACCAGGCCGCAGCCGCCACGGTCCGGCTCCCTTTCGGCGCAACTCTCCCGCGCCCCCTCTCCAACCCGACCGCTCACGATCGCCAGCGGTCGCACCGCCGCGGCCACCCCTGCTTTGCGCACCGCCGGTTTCTAACCATCCGCAATGCCCTCTAACGCCCATGACTACAACGCGGTTCTTCGCGACCTGCCCGAGGACCTCCGCCAGCTCGCGGAGGCGATCACAACGATCCAGACGCGGATTGGCACACCAACCGAGCTCCCGGGCGACCTCCTGCTCATCCAAAAGGCCACCCACAAATACGTGAACTATCTTACGGAGTATTTCGTCGCTCGGGACCTCGCCGCACCGGCTTTCGTCACCGCTTATCACAAATCCCACACCCAAAAATGAGAACCCTCATCATAGTCACTGTCCTCGCGCTGCTCACCGGCTGCGCCTCGCGCGAAAAGATCGCCGCCGACGTTCGCTCCACCGTCGCCACCCAGAACGCCACCACCCCGGAAGAGCGCCGCAACGCCGAGATTCTCGCCGGCACCAAGAAGGACGTGCGCCTGCGCGAGGCCTACGCTCTCGGGCAGCTGCAGGCCGCGAAATCGCTCTACCAGGCGATCAACAACACCCAGAACACCGACGCTGCGGACAGTAATCGGCCGCAGGCCGATTTGGTGCCCCTCACCGTGCCCGCGCGGAAAATCGACGGCGTGATCGTCAACGCGGGGGTCGAATACGTCCGCCTCCCGCAATAATTCACCGTCCCACTAATTCGCATGAAAGCAAAAACCATCACTATCGTCGCGCTCGCCGCTTCCGCCGCGGCCGCGCCCGTTCTCGCCGTATTAGGCGTTGGGGACATCGTGTTCAACCCGATTCAGCACTCCTGGGAAGTCGGCAAAGAGGTGAAGGAACTCGCGCATTGGGCAGAGGAAATCAAAAAATTCGAAGATTTCGCCAGCAAGCAGCTCCGGACAATCGAAGAAATCAACAACATGAAGGCGAACATCGTCGGTCGCATCGGGGACTGGCAGGGTGTCTATGACCGCGCCATCAGCCTTCGAAATCGCGGCGACAACCTCCGCGCAACGCTCGGCGCTAACTGGCGCATCAACGCCATCGTCGATACCGGCACGCCTGCCCTCAACTACACCGCCCACGGCAACTATGAAGCGCTCGACCTCAAGACCACCTACGGCACGCCTTTTACCTACGACGACGCTAAGCTGAAACGTTTCAACACGATCTACACCCAGCACGCCGACCTGGAGCGCAGTCTCGACCAGGCGAACAAGGAAATCTCCGAAATCCTCACCGACATTGCGGACACGAGCAAAGAAATCATCGAATCCACCGACCAGGAAAAGCTCGCGAAATTACAGGAGAAAAAGGCGACGCTTACGCTCCGCTTGACCGAGCTCCAGCGGCAGCTCGACCAGAAGATCAAACTCCTGCAGGTCCAGGCAACGCTTAACGAGAATCGCGCCGCGATGGAGCGGGACGTGGAACGCGAGCGCCTCCGACAATCCTTCCGCGAGTCCCGTGACCGCGACGCCAATTTGGGCCAGTAAACCCGCCATGGACCGCCCGCCACCCCTGCGCACCGTCTTCGCATCCTATTTCAGGATTCTCCTGGCCGTGCTCGCCGGCGGGCTCCTCTGGACGCTCGTCGCCCTCCATAACGGGTGGCAGCTCCCGCAACCCATCGACACCTATCTCCGTGAACAAACAACTCCTAGAAGCCCTGCAAAGTCTCCAAGTCGGTAGCCCGTTCGCCGCCCTCGAGCTGCCATTCATGATGATCGCCTTCATGCTGGCGATCGTCGGCTACGTCATGACCGTCCTCGGTGAGAAGCAGGACCATTTCAAGCCGCTCATGCGCGTTTGCGTCGCCTCTATCTTTATCGCCGCCATCCCGCTGTGGACCGGTCTCATGCGCGATGCCTGCTACTACCTGCCCTATGCGCTGCTCGACTACCACACCGGGCTCTCCGACATTTTCCACCGAATCACGGCCGCTGTGAACACGGCAGTAAACCAGCCCGGCCTCGACTTCTCAGTATGGAACGCGGTCGGGAGCGTCCTCATGGATCTTGTCGTCGTCGGCCTCATGCGACTCATCGCGACGATTGGCTCGGTCATCGCCATTCCCCTGCTATTCGTGCAAGTCGGGGTCGAACGGTTCTGCATGGTGGCCATGCCCGTGGCGGTCGCCGGGCTCACGATCCCAGCGATCCGCAATCAGTGCCAGGGCTTCATTGCCTTTTGGATTTCCGTGCTCCTCTGGCCGCTCTTCTTCGCCATCGTCACCGTGATTGCCGGTTTCGTTTTCACCGTGAGCAACGGCCTCTCCGTCTCCTGGGTCGATTCGCTGGCCGGCGCCGGTTTCATCGGCAACTTCCTCGCCCCGTTCGCTTCCGGCCTAATTCTCCTCGGGGGCATCATCGGCACGCCGCCGCTCGCCTATTCACTCTGTGCCCACGGCGGAGCCGCCCTGTCCGGGCCCGGCGTAACGAGCATGCTCAACGCTACCCATCTTGTCCGATGAGCGTCTACCAATTCATTGACCGCCGCGCGATCGAGCACGGGAAAACCGTCGCCCTCTTTGCCTTGCTCGGCATCGCCGTTTTCCAACCCGTCTGGCTAGCCTCGATCCACAAGCAACGCGAGCGCTTCATCATCCAGAACGGCCCCGGCTCGTATACCGTGGCCCCCGCCCTCTCCTTTGACGAGGCCACGGACCTGCACGAGGACTGCGCGTTCCAGGCCGCGCGCGCCGCGCTCTCGCGCAATCCCGAAGGTGCGGACCGGCCGGCCGAGCTCGAGCGCTGGTTCCTCTCCGACCAGAGCAGCGGCGGCGGTCAGTCCTGCCTTGGAAAACTGCGCGCGCTCATTGCCGCGGAAACAAAGGAGTTTCACGCGAAGCAGTTTCACCAGAAGATGAACATCACCGAGCCCGCGCAGATCGTCGTCCAGGACGAGAAAATCGTTAAGGTGACGCTCACCGGCCAGCTCATCCGCACCGGCGTTTTTCGCGATCGGCCGCACAGTGAGACGCGCCGTTTTTCTCTCCAACTCATCCTCGTTCGCAACCCGAACATGATGCTCAACAATCGCCCCCCGCTTGCCGTATGGGACTTCGACTATTCCTTGCAATGAGCGCCACCGTGGCCGCCCTCCGGGCCGCCACGCCCGACGTTCCCACTGGACGGATGCAGTCGCAATACCTGCAGCCGGACCAAACCTACGTCGTCGGCATCGCGCCGAACCTGCCGACCACGATTGTGTTTCCGGCCGCCGGCCTTGGCTTCCAGGGTATCGGCTTGATGCGTGCGGCGGACACGGCGCCGCAGCCGGTCCAGATCGATCACGAGCCGGCCACCAACTATTTCACCGTGCGCGCGATCATGCCGAACGCGCGGTCCGACCTGAATGTCATTTTTGAGGGGCGGATTTACGGCTTCGTTTTCGTCCTCTCCGACGAACCGACCCGCGGCCTGACCTTACTCCGGGCGCCGCCGGCGTCGGGGAATGCGCGCGCGAAGGCCTCCGCCAAGACACCGCGCGTTGGCGTCACTCGGCTGGTCGAAATGCTCGATGAGGCGAAGGCCTTCGGCGTCATCGCAGCCGCCTATCCTGGCTACCAGCGCAACATCACCGCCCAGGAGAAGTCGTTTCGCATTCCCTACCCACTTTGCGACGTGCTGATAGAGCAGGCCTGGCGCTTCGAGGCCGAGGACACGATCGTCCTTCGCGTTGTTTTCGTGAACAAGACGCCGCGGCCGCTGGCATTCCGGCCGGACTCCCTCGCGGTGAAGATCGGCGAACGCACGTTCTTTTGCAGCATCGCGGACGCAAGGGGAACGATTCCATCGTGTCCTAATGCCGCCGCGCTCGATGAGGAGGCCCGGCAGATAACGGCCCGACTCGCCGCCGCCCGGCTCGCGAAGAAACACAGCACAGATGACGAGCGCGCCCGGGCGCGCTTGGCCGAGATCCTCGGCGCCTATCAGACCGGCCAGGCTGTCGCCTATCTCGCGATTACCGGCAATCCGGACGGCACGCGCGCCAACATCAATCTCCAAAACAACTTCAACGTCCTGGTGGACGTTGTTCCCTCGAAATGAAGGCCACCACCAACGAAACCGCGTGCCGTGTTTGCGGCTGCACTGAATACGATTGCTCCGGCTGCGTCGCGCGCACCGGTCGCCCGTGCCGTTGGGTGGAACCCGACCTCTGTTCGGCGTGCGTCAACGATCCTCGCGCCCGTCGCAAGCCGCGGGCCTGTCGCCGGATCGTCCCGCAAAACTGACTCACGCCATGCTCGCCAAAACGATCCGCATTCTGTTCAGTGTGCCGTTTCTCGCGGCCGCCGTCCTGGCGCTTTTTGTTTGGCTCACCGTCACGGTCGTTCAGCGCTCGCGGCGCGAGAGCGCCGCGGCGGTTCCGGCCGAAGCCGTGAACCGCAAGCCCGCGGTCCCCGGCGCGATCAAGGAAATCGGCAAGACCGTCACCGAGCTGACGTTGCCGCCCGAGCGGCCGGACCGCGACGACGCCCCCAGGGAGATCCCGGCCGAACTGCGCAAGAACCTCCTCGCGCTGCCCGCACCGATGACCTTCTACACTCCCGCGACGCCCGCGCCGGCGCCGAAGGCCCCCGCCGTTTCGTCCCGCTATCTGCCCTACGGCACCCTCATCCCGTGCAAACTCGTCAACACGCTCGATTCGACGGCCGACGGCTCGCCCGTGATTGCGATCGTCCTCGAGGACATGAGAAACATCGACCAGGACGGCGTTTCCCAGCTCGTCATTCCCGCCGGCACCCTAGCGATCCTCGATTCCACGGCCCCCGGTCACGAACGCGACCGGATCGCGGCCGACGGCCGCTGGATGTTCGTTTGGCGCACCCGGGACGAGAACAACGGCCTCGAGCTGCAGGTGGACGGGCGCGCGCTCTCCCGCGACTACGACCCCCTGACTCAGACCTGGGGCCACCCGGACGGCCGCTCCGGCCTGCGCGGCGAACTCATCCAGGACCTCAACAACGAACGCATCCAGGCGGCGGCCCGCACCGCCTTGGAAAGCGGCATCTCGGCGCTCAAGCAATACGATGTCAGCAGCAACGCGCTGACGGGCCAGGTCATCCGCAATCCGCTGCCAACGCTGGGCAACGCCGCGCTGGCCTCCGCCGAGGCCTACGTCGGACAGTATTCGGACCAGATCCGCAAACAGATCACGGACTCCGGCGTATACGTCCAAGTCACCGCAGGGACCGAATTCTACATTTTCCCCCGTCAAGCGATCGACGCGCAGCTCGCCCGTCGCGGCACGGCCGCGACCGTGGCCGCTGCGCGTGAACCCACCTTATCCAAATGACATCGCCCCGCCCTACCCTCGCAGCGCTCTGCGCGATCACGATCTTCCTCCCAGGCTGCGCCGCGCGCCCTTACGCCCCACCGCCGGCGCCGGCGACACCCGGGACGACCGGGCCGGCTACGATCGTGCCGAGCGAAGCCATCACGACGCCAAGCCTCTACAAAGCCTACTACGTCGGCCAGATCATCGATCCGACGCATCCGGAACTCATGTATCGGCCCGGAGTCGTCTATCGCCAGGAACTGCCGGAGCGATGGAACCGCAATCCCGCGGCGACACGCGGCGCCGTTTCCGGCGTCATATCCGCCGTTGCCGATCCCGCTTCGCTGGCGCCGTTCTCGGCGGACCAGCAACAGCTCATCGCCCAGCAGCGCCAGGCATTAGAATTGCTCGCCGACGACAACGCGCAGCTGCGCGCCGCCGCTGACAAGCCGGACGACGCAACCGCGCCCGACACGAAAGCCGCGCCGCGTGAGGGAACCCCGGCCGCCGCGGCATCCTCCCCAGCCTCAGCGCAGCCCGAAGCTCTCGCCGCCGCGAAAGCGGCGGACGACCTCCCGGCCTCACCGGAGAAATTCGATTTCAACAAGGCGCTCACGCCGAACAGCGACGGGGCGATCGTGCTCTCGCCCGAACTCCTCGAGCAGATCGATCGCAACGAACCGAACCCGTTTGTTCGCCGCCACCAACTCGAGACCCAGTTCCGGGACCTGCAGATCGCAGTGACCGGCACGGCGCCGGGCCCGCGGCCCACCGCGACCGTCAACGGCCGGCTCCTCAACAACGGCGATGCCTGGGAAGGCTTCAAGGTCGTCGGCATCGCGCGCGATTCGATCTACCTGTTCCGCGCGCCGTTCCTGCTCCAAATACCGCTCGCCCGCGAGCATCCGGTGACCGTCCGCATCCCGCAGTAATTCGCCATGCCGACCTACCGCGCCACTTACGCTCTCGCGAGCGGACGGGAAATCACCGAGGAGATCCAAAGCACGAGCTCCGAAGTCGTGCGCGCCGCGTTGCGGCTCCGCGGCGTCTTCCCCATCGACGTGGACGAGGTGGCCAGCTCCGCGCGCCTGCAGCGGCTGAGACTGCCACCAAAAACAACCGCCTGGCTGTTCCGCCAGCTGGGAATGCAGATCCGATGCGGTGTGCCGGAAATGCAGGCCGTCGGGTCGCTCAAGGACAGCCACAGCTCGCGCCCCGTGCGCGAAATGCTCCAACAGGTGCACGGAGCTCTCTCGATCGCGCGGGTGTCGTTCACCTCCGCGCTGGGCGCGTTCCCCCGCGTGCTGCCGCCCCACCTCCGCGCGATTCTCGCCGCCGGCGAGGGCAACGGTCCCGACGCCATGGCCGAGCGCTTGAACGACGTGGCGGATTGGCTGCTCTTCCAGGAGCGCATCCGTTCCACGGTCCGCCGTTCCACCGCCTATCCCGGAATGCTCATCTTCCTGGGCACCGCCTACCTCGTGTTCTTTCTGGTGTGGTTCGTGCCCCGCTTCAAAACCCTTCTCGCGGCGTTCAACATGACGTTGCCCGCCTACACGGTCGCGGTCCTCGGCATCGCCGAGTGGTTCCGGGCGAACGGCCTTTTCATCGCTGCCGCCGGCGCGCTCGCCGCCTTCGCGTTCAATCGCATCCGTGCCAACGACCGCCTCGCCCTGGTCCTCGATCGCGCCATCCTCCGGCTGCCGCTCTATTCGAAAATCTACAAGGCGATTTTCACGACGCTCTTTTCCAAGAACTATCGCGCCCTGCTCCTGTCGGGGGCGACAGCCGACGAGACCCTTGCCCTCTGCTCCGAAATGTTCGCCAACCGGGCCGCGCGCGCCGAAATCCGCCGCCTCCGCCGCGAGATGCACGATGCCGGCGCGAACTTGGGCACCGCGCTGCGCCGCAGCGGCTACCTGCCCCCCGAGGCGATTTCGGCGATCGCCACGGCCGAAGAGACCGGCGCGCTGCCCGAAACGCTCAAGCTCCTCGCTGACCAATACGAGACCGAAGCCAACGAGGCCGTCTCCGCGGCTCTGGGTTGGCTCGGCCCTGCCCTCATTGTGTGCATGGGCGTCGTCATCGGCGCCGTGCTCCTCGCGCTCTTCATCCCCATGGCGGAGTTTTTCAAATATGTCTAAGAACCTTCCCTCTCCACGGCGGCCGCAAGCCGCCTTCACCCTCATCGAGCTGCTGGTGGTCGTCACGATCGCCACGCTCATTCTCGGGTTTCTGATTCCACCCGCCGTCTCGAGCGCGCTGATTCGCGCGCAGACGACGCGCGAGGACACCGCGCTCGCCGACTTGAAGAAAGACATCGAGCAGTCGTTTGAGACCCGCGAACTGGGCACGCTCAATGTCAGCGCCACCTCCAATCCCGGCATGGTCGCCGGCGGCGCCGTCACCGACGACATCGACGGCACGGTTACGGTCGCCACCTTCTCCACCTCGACCGCCCCGGCCTACCCCTCTATTACCGGCAACGAATGGTTCTCTCGGATCGCGCGGGCGCGGGGCATTACCGTGGCCGCCGGCGCGGCCGTCACGAAGACCACCCAATCCGCGATCTACGACCTGCTTTTCTCCGCGGCCGATCGCCCGCGGCTCCTCATCAAGGCCCCGGCGGAAACCAACCGCCAACGCTACCTGCTTGTCTCCGTTGTCGGTCGTTCGGACGAACTCGCCCTCCCCGCCTACGTCAACTCGCAAGCCTGGTTCGATGATATTTGGAATACCGCTTGGGACCGCAGCGATGCCACGTTGCCGGCGACCTGGACGAGCGGCCTGACGACCGACCAGGCTACGAACTGGAATTCGGATTCGCCGGGCAAGTCACGCCTCCCGCGTCTTCGCGTGGTTCGGATCACGCAGCGCCGGCATGACCTGGTGGTCAACTGCCTGCACCCGACCGACCAGGTTTGGGTCGCCTACAACACGCTGGCGACCTACACGCCGGGCGTGACGGCCGCCCCGGCGACCCTCTTTGCGGCCGGTTCCGGCACGAACACCCTTTCCGGGCTCCTCGAGGGCCGCGTGGTTCGGCTATGGGTCGGGTCGAGTTGGGCGAACGCCAAGCTCACTGAGCAGACAATCCGCGGCCGCACGGTTTATACGGCGCAATGAAGAGTGCTTGCAAATCTGCAAGCATACTTGCAAGTTTGCAAGCATGGCCTCCGCTCGCAATCCATTCCGTGTTGATACTCCGCGCCTCGTTCGCCCCATTGACCATCAATTTGCCTCCGCGCTTGAGGCCGACAAGGCGATCGTTCGCCTCATCGGGCCCCGCCGGGTTGGGAAGACCGAACTTGTTTCATTCTACGCGCGCTCAAAAGCCGTTCCGCTGCTGGCCGTCACACTGAAGGCCATCCCGGCCGACGTCGCGCATCCGGGGGAAATCCTCTGGAATATCCTCGATAAGGAATTCCAGGCCTTGGCCGACGTGCCCCACTCCGCCCACAAGAAGCTCCACGCGGCGGTTGCTGAGATGGAAAAGAAGCAAACCCGGAGCACGTCGCGCACGATCGGTTCCGAGATAGGAGCCGCGTTCGCCGGGTTGACGGCGAAGCTCTCCGCGGCCCGGAAGGACGAACAGCCGGCCAAGGCGGCGCCCTACGCCGACCCGGACATCGAAATCGCGTATCGGCTGCGCCGCCTTGAGCTCGCGGCCGTGAAGCTGAAAATGCGGCCGATAATTCTCTTCGACGAGATCCAAGAGCTCGTTTTGGCACGGCCGGAGGTCCCGACCGTCTGGGCGATCCGCAACGAAATCCAGCATCACACGGCTTGCCGCTATGTTTTCGCCGGTTCCAACCAGCGCCTGTTTTCGCAGCTCGATTCCGGCCCGCGTGCGCCGCTGCTTCACCTGGGGACCGCAATTGCCGTCCCTCCGCTGACCGGAGCGGAAGTCGATGAATGGGCCGTGCCGGTCTTCCGCCGTGGCGGCCGGCAGCTTGATTCGCTCCGCGCCGCGACTTCGCTCATGGCGGGCAAGATCGGCGAGGTGGCGGAGGTGTGCGCCACCCTGTGGGACATGACCAAACCAGGGGAGATGCTCTTCGACGCGAAGCAGCGCGAGGCGTTGCTTCACACCGTCCTCACAACGCAGACGACCCAGCCGCAGATTCGCACCCTTTCAGCCCGGCAGACCCACGTCCTTCGCTTCGTCGGCCTCAACCCTGGCATCAACCCGCTAACGCGGATGAACACGGAAATCGTGAACATGAACCCCGGCACGATCAAACGGTCCCTGGACGCGCTGGTGGCCGCGGGCTTGGTCGAAGCGTTTTCGCAGCACCAATACGCGCTCGCCACCCCCCTCTCGACCCTGGCCGCGCTCTACCCCATTGCACTGCATGAGCCGTTGCGCCGGGCGACCGTCTCAATTGCGACCGAAGCCGCGGCCCGGCAAAAGCAGGATCCGCGTTTCCGTATCCAGCAGTGACGCGCCGGGTTTTTCCGCTAGAGTTGTTTTAGGGCTTGCTTGGCTAGCTGGGCTAGCCAAGCTAGGTCTTGCGCGAGGGCCACGCGCAACCAACCCGATCCGCAGACTCCAAAAACAAAAACTCCCATGACGACTCCGCATCGCAGTCCAGAAGAACAGGCCGCACTCAAAGAATTTTTTGCAGCCATCACGATCGCCGACAAGGAAGGCAAGGCCGCCGCGGCGGCCGGTCGCGACGCCCTCCCGCGCCTGGCGCGCGCGGCCTACGGCCACGACAATTCCCAGGCGACCATCATCACCCGCTGTCTCGCTTCCTGTTACAACGGCAGCGAAGCACTCGAGGTTCGCCTGGATGACATCCGTGGCCTGGACTGGTCACTCCAGAAGGATCTCGTTGCCGTTATCCTCGGCTGCGGCAAGGAGGGTTTTTCCGACAAAGAAATTCGGCACGCCTTCGTGGAGGCCGCCGGTAGCGAGGCGGGCGCCGATTGGCTGCATTGGTGGACGACCGGGGGCGCCCACCGCGACGCGCTCAACCGTCTGGTCGAGTTCATCCGCGGCCACAGCGCCGCCTCTTCCGGTCGGGGCCTGCGCGCGCTGCTTGCGTCGATTGTGCAGGGCGAGCCCGCCGATCTTTCCCGTCTCAACTACATGGACGACGAGCTGACCAAGGATTTCCTCTTGGTGCTCTCCGCGCTTTTCGGTCGGGACCAGGGAATGCTCTACATCGAGGACGTGAAAGGCGCCCTCGAACGCTTGGAGCCTGCGGGTCGCCAGGCGTGACCGCTGGAAACACCCACCGAGAGGGAAAGGCCTGTTTTTACAATCCTTTCACTCTCCAGTCCTGCCCGGCCAAGTCTCGCCATTGACTTTGCCGGGCAATGTTTTATCCAAACATAATAAGTTAGTATAAACACTAGCTCCCAATGAAAAGCCGCAGAATCCCCCTGCTTATCACGACCCTTGCTCTCGCAGGGTCGTTCGCCGTCCTCACGTTCCGCTCGCCGTCGCGGACCGCTTCCACCATCTTGCCGAACCCCCGGGCCCCGGTCGTGTGTGTGCCGGAGCGCGAATCCCCAGCGGGCCGAAAGACTGGGGAGTCTGCAGCCCGCCGGTTGCCGGCGATCGCGCCTCGCGCTGCGGTCGCCGCGCAACCGCCCGAGCCGGCGCCCGCCAGCACGAGGGCCGCTTACCCAGGCCAGGACGAACTACCCGCAAGCTGGCATGACTTCGGCCGAGCCCGGACGAAGATCACGGTTGCGCCCTACCCGGACCTCCCGCTCACCTTCGAGCGCACGGCCGTCAAAGATGAAGGCCGCTACGTAACCTGGTTCGGCACCGTCCGCGAAATTCCCGGCAGCTCCCTGGTCGCCGTGGCGACACCCGGCGGCGGCTTCCACTCCGTCATGATTGTCCCCGGCTCGAGCCAGTTCGCGTTCGACACCGACGCCGAGGGCGAAACCATCATCAGCGAATCTCAGCCAGGCGAAGAAGGCTGCGCGATCGGCGGTGTGATGCCCGACCGCACCACCGCCCAGGCGCCGACCACGAGCGCGATCTTCAAGGCGCAATACACCGGCGCGCTTGCCTCCTACACCGTCGGCAGCAACTACACGGGCAGCCCGAGCGAGGTTGCGTTTGGATCTTCCGCCCTGGAAGGCGACGCGCTCCAGGTCGGTGTCCTGTTCCTTTATGACGCCGCTGCGCTCGCGGCGGCCGGCTCGGCCGACACGATCGACGGCCGCTCCAAGGCCTACATCGAGAGCGGCAACGTTGTTCTGGCGAATTCCGCCGTCACCGCCTTCCGCTGGAAATACCTTGGCGTGAAGCAGGCGCCGGCCTACACGCGGCCCGACGCCGGCGCGCAGATCGATTTCGATCTAAATGCCATTGCGACGGGCGGCGCCATCGGCGATTGGGTTGCGGGCCAAGCATACCAAACGGGCGCCGCTCAGGTTCTTCTTTGGCTCCCCAATAATATAAAAGGAGCGACCTCAGCCGGCATTGCGCACACCGGCGGGAAAGCCATCGCAGTCAACAGCGCCGGCCGCGCCCGCGCAATCGCGCTTTGGGGCACGTCCTACAAGGCCACAATTCATGAACTCGGGCACAATTTTGGATGCCAACACGACCGTGCAAACGCTGGCGCAAACGGCACCGGTTTGGAAGCAAGGGACGCCGACGGTTTCTATTGCTACGGAAGCCTCTGGAATTCGCCTTTCGTATGGACTTATACCCCGGGACCCGGAGCTAGCAAAACCGTCAATGCGGATGGGTCTCTCACATTCATTGAGAATGGCGCCACGACGACCATTCCGGCTAGCGCGACATTTGCGAACGGCACCTACACAGTCACGAGTCCACGAACAGCCGGAACGATTATGAGCTATGGTAGTTCGGTCATTCCGTATTTCAGCAACCCGAACATCAGTGTCCGCGTCACAAGCGCCCTTGCCGACTATTCGGGGACAAACATCGACGTTGATTGGGGAACGCTCCCGCTCGGCCTTCCCGTCACCGATCCGAGAGCTGCCTACAATGCGAAAGTCCTCAACGACAATGCCGCGACGATCGCCGCGTTCGGCGCCGCGATCGTCGCTCCGGCCATCACCACGCAGCCGCAGAATGTTTCCGCGACCAGCGGTTCGAATTTCAGCCTGAGTGTCACCGCCACTGGCGGAGGCCTCTCATATCAGTGGTCGAAAGACGGCAGCGCGATTTCCGGCGCGACAGCCTCGAGCTACGCGAAAACGTCAGCCTCCGCGGACGCCGGTGCCTACACGGTCACCGTCTCAAATCTCGCGGGAGCTGTCACGAGCAGTAGCGCCACAGTCACCGTGACCACCCAACCACCGCCACCGCCGCCCTCTGGAGGCGGCAGCGGTGGCGGTGGCGGCGCACCGAGCGGCTGGTTCCTCGCCGCACTGGCCACGCTCGCGCTCATCCGTTGTTACCTGCCCCGCTTTTCCGTGCCAAACCAATGAAAGCAATAACTACCGCTCTACTCTCCCTTGCCCTCGTCGCCACGCTGGCGCGGGCGGGTCTGACAAGCTCATACCGAACGGAAACCATCACGGTTCCCGCTTCGTCCTACAACCTGGTGTTCTCCTTCGAGTGGACCTCCGATGACGACCCGTATAACAGCGCACCTGGCCGCATTGAACTTGTTGACGGAGGCGGCAACGTCATCGCCTGGGTGAGCGGTAATATTTTCCGAAACACCGGCCCGTCTCTGCAATCATCGTCCGCAAATTTCTCCAACCTCGGGTATTCAGTGACCCGCTACGCGACGCAAGGAACCTGCGCCGAAGGCCAGCTTTCGGCAACCTGGAACGTCGCGGGACTAGCTGCCGGCTCTTACACTGTCCGACTCTACGATCGCGCACAGTGGAACAACTCGCTTGTGGCGACAACGATTTGGACTTCGACCAACGTGAATCTTGGCGCAAGCAGTGGACCACCGCCGCCCGCGATACCGGTTTCTTTCAGCCCGTCTCCCCTCTCGTTCACCTACAATGGCGGCGCACAAGGCCCGAACCCAAATCCCTCACCTGCCGAGGCCAGCTATAGCACGACCGGCACGTCCTCTGCGACTAATGCAGGCACCAACTACCACGTCGAGTATAACGGCAACAATGGCTATGCGGGCTTCGGCTCGGCCGACTACACGATCAATCCCGCCTCAGTAGGGTTTTATCTCACTCAAACCGCATTCACCTACAACGGAGGATATCAAGCGCCTGGCGTCGGCGCTTCCGGCGACACGAACGGACTCAGCTACGGCACCGGCGGAACCACGGGCGCCGTCAACGCCGGCAGCTACGCGATGAACGTCTATACGACCGACGGCAACCACACCGGCAGCTCGAATCTTTCGTGGACAATAAACCCCGCCAGCCAAGGCTCCGTCTCGATCAACCCGGGCAGCGCGAGCATCACCACCGGCCAGTCGATCACGTTCAGCGCGGCCGGCGGCTCGACGGGCAATTACTCCTGGGGCGGTTCTGCTTCGGGCTCAGGTGCTACTAAGTTAGTAACTTTCAACTCGACGGGCACCTACTCCGTCAGCGTCCAGGACGCGGGAGACGGCAACTGGTATGCCTCCAACGTCGCGCTCGCGACGATCACGGTCACCCAGGCAAACCAAGCTCCGACGATCGCATGGTATGACATCCCGACCTCATTCTATTATGGTGGCACCGAATACGCGCGCGCGTCCGCGTCCGACGCCGACGGCAACCTCACCCGAATTGTCGTCGAATACTCGACGAACGGCGGCGCCTGGCAGGCCTACACTGATACTTCGTTTGGCGCGACCGGCTCCTCCGTCTCGCCGGCGACCGCGTTCGCTGTCGGAATCAAGCCGGGAAATTATTATACTTTCCGCGCCCAGGCCTACGACTCCGCCGGCGCCGCGACTGGCTGGCTTTACTCCGGCAACTACTACCCCACGAATCGCGCGCCCACAGCGTCGTTCTCGCTCTCGGCTGAGCGGACGCTTGGCCAGACAATCACGGTCACGATGACCGTCAACGACGCGGACGCCAACTACTCGTATTCCAACCTGTGGATCGCGACGCCGAACCGCGGTTGGCTCACGATTCGCGCCGACAACTCCGTTGTCGTCTCGGGGGCACTCACCCCCGCGAACACTTCCGCGGCGTCCGCAGGCACGCTGACGCACACCTTTGGTTTCACGGCTACTGACGGGGCGGGCTCCTACACGTTCGCCCTGGCGGCCGTGGACGCCAGCGGCGCGCGCACGGATGCACCAAATCAGGCCATCACCATCACGAAAGCAACGCAATCCACAGCCGTCACAAGCGCGGGCGGCACTGCCCTCTATGGTGACTCGTTTACCGCGTCCGCCACCGGCGGCAATGGCTCGGGTAGTTACGTTTTCGAACTCGTCGCCGGCGGCAGCGCCAGCGCCGGCGCCGTCAGTTCGTCGGGCGTAGTCACTGCCTCGAGCGTCGGAACGGTTCTCTTACGCGCCTATCGTGCCGGCGATACGACCTACAACAACTCCGCGTATTCGCCGACCTACACCGTCACCTTCAACACGCGGCCGCTGATTGTCACGCTGACCGGAAGCAAGACCTACAACGGCACCACCGCGCCGACCGGCGCAGCGGCTTCGATCACCTCTGGCACACTCGCCGGCGGTGACTCGATCGGCTATGGCTTCGCGAACACGAGCAGCGCGAACGTGGGCAGCTACCCTGGTCTCCAGACCGTTGCCATTACCGCCGGCGGCGGCGGCGACCGCAGCAGCAACTACACCGTCACCAAGAACGGATCCTATGCCATCACGGCCGCCAGCGTGACCTTTACCGTCTCGCCGACCTCGTTCAACTACGACGGTGCGGCGCATGGCCCCACGGTCACGCCCAGCGTCGGTGGCGCCACCTACAGCACGTCGGGCACCGCCTCAGCAACGGCCGTCGGCAGTTACTCGGTGAGTGTCACCGGCACCGGCAACTACAGTGGCTCCGCGGGCCCTGTCGCGTGGAACATCGTCCAGGTCACCTACACGCTCACCACGAGCGCCAGCGGCCCGGGCAGCGTCACGCCTGGGGGCACCTACAACGCCGGCAACGGCGTCACGATCACCGCCACCCCCCAGCCGACCGGCCGCTTCATTGGGTGGACCGGCGACGCCTCCGGCCTCTCCAATCCGCTCCTCGTCACGATGGACGCCAACAAGACCATCACGGGTCTATTCGCGGCCAAGATCGCGCAGACGATTTCCTTCAATCCGCCGGCGACGCTCCGCCTCAACGGAGACGGGTCGGGAAGCCTCGTGCTTTCGGCTACCTCGACCAGCGGCCTCCCCGTGCGCTTCACACTCGTTGGGGGCCCCGCCTCTCTTGGCGGCGCGACATTGAACTTCACCGGCGCTGGCGCCGTGACTGTCCAAGCTGACCAGGACGGCGACGCGACCTACGCGGCCGCACCTGCCGTCGTCCGCTCCATAACGACCTTCCTGGCCGCCCGCTTCAAACAGTCGGAACAGCCGGACGAACTCGGCGACAAGCAGAAGCCCGGTTCGAACATGGTCCGCGACCGACCCTGATGCCCACCCCCACGTCCTTTCCCTGGCTCGCCGCCACGCTCGCCAACGAGCTGCCGTCAGACTGGCACCTGACGCCAGGCTCCGCGTTGCGGGTGCGCGTTGAGGGCCGCTTGCGATCTGTGGAGGATGTCCGGGTCACCGAGGAGATCCTCGCCGAACTGGAAAAGCAGGCTCCCGCCGCTGACGACGAACTCGATATCGTAGTCAGTGGCGCCCGGCGGCGCTTCCGGCTCCACCGCTTCACCACGCGCGGGCGCCGTGCGATCGTCCTCCGACACATCCCGGTCACACCGCCGACGCTCGAATCCATCCACGGACTCCCGCCGACCTTCGTCTCGGCGATGCAGAAACCGCAAGGCCTCTTCCTGATTGGCGGAGCGACCGGCTCAGGTAAAAGCACGACGCTCGCGGCCACGCTGGATCGCATCAACCGCAACGGTTCCGCCGTGATCGTCACGGCCGAAAACCCGATCGAGTTCGTGCACACCGCCCGCGAGTCATCCGTCGTCTACCAGCTCGCCTACGGGCACGACTTCACTTCCTGGACAGATGCCCTCAAAGACGCGCTCCGCAAAGACCCGGACGTAATCGCTCTTGGCGAACTGCGCGACCCGGAGACGATCTTCACCGCGCTCATCGCGGCAAACACCGGTCACCAGGTCTTCGCCACCGTGCACGGCGGCGACGCGACGACGATCTTGGACCGCATGATCAGCATCTTTCCGGGCAGTGAACGGCAAACGGTGTGCGCCATGATTGACGGTTGCCTGCGCGCGGTCCTCGCGCAGCGCCTCGTTAACACCGTCGACGGCAAACGGACTGCGATTTTCGAACTCCTTACCGCGACGAACGGCGCCCGCGTCACGATTCGCGAAAACAAACTCCACCAGCTCGCCGGCGTCCTTGCCGCCGGCCGCATGGCCGGAATGCAGACCTTCGATGAACACATTGAACGTCTGCTCGGCCGCCGCCTCATCACTTCCGAAGAAGCCCGCAACCACCACTCCCGTCCCGATGAAATCAAAAATTAAGCTCCTCCTCGCCTTCGCCCTCCTGGGCCGCCTTGCCCAGGGGCAAGACGCGCAAACTCCCACGCCGCCCCCGGAGCTGGCGGTCGCTCCCCCCCCGCCGCCGCCGTCGCTCCTCGATCAACCGGCGCACGCCTACAACGTGGCCAAGCAGCCGCTCGAACAAGCGTTCTTCCTCCTCGGCCGCACCTACGGCATTCCCTTCATCGTTGATCCGGCGATCACCGGAGAAATCAATCGCGATCTGCCCGCCGGCGGCACCGTCCGCAGCATCCTGGATGCCATCGTGCAGCCGCTGGACCTCTTCTACGAAGAGACAGGCGGCCACGTCTACATCAAGGCGCAGCAAGAGGTATTCTACGAATTCCTCGCCTCGCCGAACACCCGCACCAGCTCGAGCCAGACCAGCATCGCGCTTTCCAGCAGCTCAAGCGGCAGCCTCAACAGCCAGAATCAAAACGGCGGGACGAACCAGCAAAACCTGACGACCGGCAACGGCATATCGGGCAACAGCCAGACCGGCGGCCAGAGCAACATTTCGATTTCCGAAAAGAACGAGGCGGACTTCTGGCAGGACATCGCAGCCGACCTGAAAAGCACCGCGCGGGCCTCAGAGCACTTCACGATAAACCCGAATAGCGGCCTCCTTATCGTGACCGCCTCCCCTAAGCGCCACCGCGAACACTATGCTCCCTATGTGGCGCAAACGAACGAGAAAGTCGGCCGACAGGTGGACATCGACGCCCAAATCCTCGAGGTGACGACAAACGACGACCACAAACTCGGGGTCGATTACTCCGCAATAACCGCGAAGCTCGGCGACATCACCCTGCAGGCGGCGAGCCTTGCGACGGACATTACGTCGATCGGGCCAAGCACCCTTCCGGCCAATACCCTGACGGCCAAAATCTCCGCCGGCAAAATCACCGCGTTCATCAACGCGCTCAGCGAACAGGCCGAGGTCCGCACGATCGCAAAACCCCAGGTGCGCGTTATGAACAACCAGACGGCTTACCTCGTAGTTGGCCGCGAGCAGGGCTTCTTCACCCTCAGCGCAACCCAGACCACCGGCAACACGACCACCGGGACGACCACCACCGAGAACGCCGTTTACACGAAGGAGACACTGACCTTTGGGACGATCTTTTCCGTCACCGCCTCCATCCCGACGCCTTACGACACCATCCTCGATGTCAAACCCGAGCGCTCGAACCTCGTCCGCGTCGACAAGAGTCCCGACAACCGCCAGCAGGCGGCCGTCACCGACGTGCAGCGCGCGGGCACCCGACTCAGCCTCAAGAGTGGTGACACCACGATTCTGGCCGGCCTCGCCAATTCGACCGTGGGCACCGCCACGCGCGGCGCGCCTGGTTTAGCGAAAATCCCGTTTATCGGCGCACTTTTCCGGACCGACGCCCGCACAACGCAGCGTAGCGAGCTTGTCATCATCATCACCGCGCGAATCCACTCGCCGAGCGCCGGGGCCGCCCGCGTCGCGGCCGTGCCTCCGGCCGCCATCGCTCCCGTTGCCGTCCGCTGACGAACCCGCCATGCTGCAAACGCAAAACCCGACGAAGAACAGCCCGGCCGCCGGCAACGGCGTTGCCGGGGCGTTGTGGCTCGGAACCGCGCTGGTCGAAGAGGGCAGCCTGACCCCGGCCCAGCTCGAAACCGCGCTCGCGCAGCTCCGCCAGCACCAGCAGGGGACACTTGCCGACATGCTCGAGCACCTGGCGATGGTGACCCCGCGCCGCATCGCCGAGCACTTCGCCAAGCGCCACAAGCTCGCGCTCGTGGACCTCACCCCGGCCGTGGTGGACCGCGCGGCCGCGCGCCTGCTGTCGCGTCCCGCTGCAGTTCAACACGTCATCCTCCCGTTTAAGGCCACGCGCCAAAGTGTTGAAATCGCCGTTGCGAATCCGGCGACCTACACCCTCACGGACGCGACCCGCGATTTCCCCGGCCGGCACGTCAATTTCCGCGTCGCGGCGAAGAAGGACATCCTAGCTGCGATCGACGAGGCCCACCGGGAACTCCTCACGATCGAAAATAACAACGACTACCTGCACGCACTCATCCGGGTGGCCGTGCAGGAACGGGCGAGCGACATCCACATCGAGAACATGCCGAACAACGTTCGGATCCGGTTGCGCGTCGACGGTGAGATCTCCGACCACAACTACATCGCCCGGGACGAGAATAATTCGCTCGTGCAGGCGGTGAAGACCGCCGCCCGCCTCAATATCTCTGAGCGCCGCCTGCCGCAAGACGGCCAGTTCTCCGAGGAGTTCGGTTCCCGGAAATACACCTTCCGCGTCAGCACGCTTCCGGCCCAGGTCGCCGAGAATGCCGTCATTCGCATCCAGGACCAGACGGCGAACATTCTCAGTTTCGCCGAGCTCGGTATGTGGGACGAGCATATCGCGCAGCTGCGCGACATCCTCGCCCTGCCTTATGGCCTGATCTACTGCACCGGCCCGACCGGCTCCGGCAAAACGACGCTCATGTATAGCGCCCTTGCGACGCTGCCCGTCCGGGATTTGAAGATCCTCACCGCCGAGGAGCCGGTGGAATACACGATTCCCGACTACACGCAGGTTTCAATCAACGAGCGCATCCGGAACGAACTAACCTCGCTTAGCTTCGACAATATTCTCCGCAATTTCATGCGGCACGACCCGGATGTCATCCTGGTGGGCGAGACCCGCGACGTGGCGACCGGCGCGCTGGCGCTGAGCGCCGCCCTCACCGGGCACCTGGTGTTCTCGACACTCCACACCAACGACGCCACCGGCGTCCTCTCCCGGTTCCTCGGGTGGAAATCGCACATAGATCCTTTTCTCGTCGCAAGCGCCGTGAAGGCCTCGATTGGGCAACGCCTCGTGCCGCGCCTCTGCCCGCATTGCCGTGAACCCCACCCGCAGAGCTCCGCGCTGTGCGATCGCTACCAGCTCCCCGCCGGGACGCAGCTATATCGCGCCAACGTGAAGGGCTGCCCGGAGTGTCGCCGCGGCAAAAAAGGCCGGATCGGTGTTTTTGAAATCTTCCGCTTCGATGCCATCGCCGAACTCGTCACCTCCGGCGCCAGCGAAGCCGTGTGCCGCGCCCGGCTGATCGAACAACACGGCGCGCGCACGCTGCGCGACGACGGCCTCCGCAAGGCGGCGGCCGGCCTGACAACGATCGAGGACGTTTTTGCCAACCTGCTATGAAAACCTTCCGCAGCACCCGGGCTTTCACGCTCACCGAGATACTGATCGCGGCCGCCATTGTGACCGCGATCCTCGGCACCCTCATAGCCGCTTTCGGCGCGGCCTCCGAACGAGCGCGCGCCGGCGCGCTTCTGCGGCGGGCCCGCGAACATGGCCTCTTCATTCGCGACGCTGTGAACGCCCGCACCCTGCCTGAGCCGCTGCCCGTAACGCGGGCCGGTAATGGGGGGACCGTATTGAGTTCCGGCGCGCTCGCCGGCGGCTCCGTCGCTAAGCAGGACCAGGCGGCGAACTTCGACGCCATCATGCTCGCATATCGCATCGTGGAGGGCTTTACGCCCCCGTCCTATGGGACTTCCCAGCCGCTATGGGCCGAAGCAGTCAAATGGGATACTGCTTCGAAGACGTTTCTCTTTTCGCCGGCCGCGCAGTATTCCACCGCGGCCGCCGATTGGACCGCTGCCCCCATCGCCGTCACCTGGCCGCGCCTCGAGTCGCGCCTGAGCGACCCCAGCACCGCCCCCAGCGCCGCTCTGGGCGCGAACTTTCGTCTTTCCCGTGCCGTGGACCTCTCTGCGCAACGCGTCGTGGTCTATTATCGCCTGCCGAATGTCACCGCGTCCTTTGCCCTCGCCCTCGCGAAGGCGGCGAACACCCCGGATTCCCAACCGGCGGCCGGCGCGGCCAACGACATCGGCCCGGCTGCCTACGCGGCCCCGGTCAACGACCGGACCGACGTTTACCTCTACGTCATCCATTTTTGATCCCATGAAAAAACATACCAACAAGCTCGGAGCCCAAAAGCTCCCTCGTTCGACGCGTGGCTTCACGCTTACTGAAATCCTGATCGCGGCAGCCATTGTCACCGCCATCATCGGCACGCTGATCGCCGGCTACACCCTCGCCGCTGAAAACGGCAAGGCGTCCGCAGTCACGACGGCCGTCAAATCCATCAAAGATGCGACGACGCAATTCGCCCTGGAGCACGGCAACGTGGTCCCGATCACCGAGGCAACCGCCGGCGGCCAGATCCCGGCCACAGGGGCGTTATTCAGCGCGACGGCCTTTGCCACAATTTCCAACTGCACCACGCTGGCGCCCGCGTTGCTCACCGAGAAATGCGCGGAGCGGGGCATCAACATCCCGGCCGGCCCGAACCTCGTCGCCACGAACTCCGCGGCGGCCGACGTGCTTTGGGATATTCCGACGCAGTCGTTCAAGATGAGCCCGGATGCCGCGCCCACGCGCGACTATTCGTTGTGCAATCGCGTGGAGTGCAGGGTGTCGAATGCCACAACCCCCGAAAGCGCTCAAGGCGCGAACTTCTTCCTCGATGGCTCGAGCAACATCGCGACCGGCCGCCGGATCGTTTACGTTGTCATCCCGAATTGCCCCGCGAGTGTCGCCTACAAGATCAGCAAGAAAATCGACGGCGACAATTTCAGCACGAACGAATCGACCCTCGATCGCAAAGGCGCGGTCGTCTATGACACGCCGGTCAACGGCGCCACGACGGTTTACATCTACATCCTCGACGTCTGATGACCACGCCCGTTCTTGCCGTATTCGGCAACACACTCATCTACTCGGCGTCGGGCAGCGCGACCGTGCGCGCGCTGCCCGATGGCGCGGACATGTCGGCCGCGATCATGCAAATGCTCGACGAGGCCAATCCCGCGCCGAGTATCTTCGATGTCGTGTATCAGCCCCACGAATTGCATTGCGTGGTTGCCGAGTGCGCGAACACCACGCGCGCGAAGCTCGGCAAGATCTTCGCCGGCGAGTATCGGGAGCTGACGAACCCGGCGATTTCCTGGGCCGTCACGAAACCCCAACCTCACCTCGATGGGAAATACACGACCGTGCTCCACTACGAAGCCCGGCCGCGCCTCGAGCATGTTTTCCACCTGCTGGCGGAAAACCATTCCGCCCGTGTGCGCGTCGCCGTCCCGCCGGCGGCGCTGCTCACGGTCCGGACGAAATCCGACGGCCTCGACCTCGCATTGCTCGTCGCCGGCGACGACTACCTGTTCTATCACGTCAACGAGCTCGGCAAGCCGGCCATCCGCCTCCTCCGCAGCTTCGACACCTTGACAGAGCACCTCGGGGCCGCGCTCGCGAGCCGCAAGAACCCGCCGGCGCACGTCCTGGTGGTCTGCGAAACCGAGGAAATTCCCCCCCGCGTCACCGATTTCCTCGGATCACACGCCCTTACCCCGCGGGTGGAAACCTGGCCGGTGTTTCTCGCCACGGAGGCGTTCTCGCCTTCCGACTGCGCCAACCTCGCGCAACGGCCGTTCAAGTGGCGCCGGGCGCACACGCTCCTGGCGATTGCCGCTGTCGCTACGCTCGCCGCGGGCGTCCTCGCGTATGACTACGGCGTCGATAGCTACCGAGCGCTCCAGAACGAAAAGAACATCGAACAACGACGCCGGACGCTGACTGCCGAGGTGGCGAAGCTGACGGCCGCTAAGGACGCCTACCTGGGCGCCAAGGAGGTCGTAGACGCCGTGCCCCTGCCCAATCCCCGGCCGAGCGCCTTTCTGGACGCGGTGACCCAGGCGATGCCGCCGGCCCTGCAGCTCCAGGGCTTCCGGTATCGCGACGCGCAGTTTACGATCGACGGCATCGCCTACGAAGGCGTCGGCCAGGAGAAAGGCCCCTTCGCGCAGTTCATCGACTCCTTGGCCGCCGGCGGCGCGCGGCCCTGGGAGTTCAAGGCCCCCAAGGCCACGTTGAACTCGGCCGCGTGGACGCTCACCGGGACTCTCAAACCATGAGCGAGGCGGCCAACGACCCGATGCAGACGGTTTACGCCGCGGCGGCGTTGCTGGTCAGCACCTCGCCGGTCGAATTGGCCGCCGCCCTCCGCGCCAACGGCTACGACCAGGCTGCCGAGCATATCCGCTACCTCGGCGTCGCCGTCACTCTCTACCGCGCCCACCAAACGAGCGCCCCGCCCGATCGCGCGAAAATCGCGCGCTTTCACCTGCACTCTCTCCCCCCATGAAAAAATCTATCATCATCCTCGCCGCCGCCCTCGGCTTGTTCGCCCTGGTCGTCACGCTCCGGCTGGTGCGGCCGCCGAATCTCTCGAGCTCCGATCCGGGCGTCGCCAAGCTCGAGGCCGAGCAAAAAGACCTGGTGGGCTTCGCCGGCCAGAGCCGCACCATGGCCGCCGAGGCCGAACGCGCCCTGGGCGCGCTCTGGACGCCGGCGGCCGTCGAAACCTTCCAGCAGGAGCTCCCGAAAGGTTGGACCGCGCAGCAGATCAGCACCGAAACCAAGGCCACGGTGCAGCTCGCTCGTTACGCGTTCAGCAAGGACGCCGCGCAGCTGCGCGACTACCCGGAATTTCTCCGCGTCCTCAAAAAGCTCGAGGAACGCCCCAGCACGCGCATCGAGGCCGTCAACCTGGTCCTCAACCAGGACGGCCAGCGCTTCGCCACGGCCCTCATCACCGCCACCCTGCCCCTCCCCTTCAACCCCGCCACAAAATGAGCCACAACATCAACACCATCACCCTCGAGGTGAATGCCGCTGCTGAACTCGTCGATCGCGAAACCTTCGCGACCGTCTTTGCCATCCACAATCGTTATGCCGGCACCGACGACGGCAAGAAACCCCTCGAAAAGGCCGTTCCCATTGGCGTGCTCTTTGGGGCGAACACGCGCAACTATGCGAAAAAGGTCGTGACGAAGGGCTCGCGTTTTGTCGTCACCGGCGAACTCGACTACGACCTCAAGGGCGACAAGGAATTCTTCACCATTCGCGCGGACAAGCTCACGCCGATCCCGCGCACCAAGGGCGAGGAAAAGACCGGCGAGCCCGCGGCGCAACCGCAGCCCTCAACGCCGCGGGCGCGCGGCCCCCGCACATGAGCGCGCGCGCCACCGTGCCCCCCGGGGAACAGCGCCCGACCTTCCAGGACGCCGACAAGGTAATCGCCGAAATGGTCGCGCGCGTGCAAAAAATCGTGCACGAAAAGTCCGGCCTCGATCTTACCGCCGATGAAGTCATCAAGGTGCACCTGCTGGCGATGGAGCCCGATTTCCTGGCCCGCTCGATCGTTTTCAGCCTCACCCGCAATCCGATCGACCTGGGAGGCCAGGACGACGCGGAAACCGCCGAGGAGACCGCGGCGGGCCTCCCCACGGCATAACTTAGTAACTTGCCATGACCCCCGCCGAAGGGTTAAGCATCATTCCATCAGCTTGTGGCCAGGGCGGCCCGTCTATCGACGGACTGCTCCGGCCGCGCCGGGCCAATATAACCCTCGCACCCGGCACCAATGCGAGGCCCTACGTGAAATAATACGTCCATGACAGCGCTCAGCCAACAGCTCAGTGAACGTCGGAAAACCGACAAGTCCCAAGGTCAGCGAGTGAATCCCGAAATCGACGCGAAAATCAACCAGTTCATCGCCGAGAATCCGGGACTCCACGACGCCTACATGAAGATGGAGAAGACCGTCCTGGTCCGGAAGCTCATGCTTAACCGCATGAAGCGCGCCGAGTCAGTGGCAACCAAGGTCGACGCTCTTCGTGCCGTCGTCGAAGCGGACCCGGCCTTGAAGGCCAAGGTCGATGCCGCGATCGCCAAGATTCCTGCTGCCAAGCAGTCGTCCGCTTATCGCAGTGTCGCCCAACAGGCGTTAGCTCAGCAAGCAGTTGCACAACGAACCGCCATCGCACCGAAAGTCTGACGTTTAACGGGCCAGTCGTCCGTTGGCGTTTGTTGCTACGCGAAGGCTGGGGCGCTCTGTGCGTCCCAGCCTTTTGCTTTATGGTTACCCGATTCCCATGGGGAAAATTTCCTTCCGTCATCACCCACACCTCCCGGGCGAACCTCGAGGCTCATCCGCTGTATGCGGCCGCCCGGGGCGGCGACCTCAAGGCCGCGCGGGACGTCGCCCGCACGTTCCTCCGGCCCGCCCAATGGAGCGGCCGCGTGGACTACGTGTGCCCCACGATCGAATTCTCGCCCGACGGCCGCTTCAACCCGCTCGCGCTCGCCTTGGCCGAACTCGTCGCGCGCGAGACGGGGGCCGAGTTGGTCGCCTCGATCGTGCGCGAGAAACAGCGCACCGAGGTCCCGGCCGACTCCGTTTCGCGACTCCTCAACCAGTCGGGCTACGACGGCCAGCCGCCGAAAGGATCTTATCTCATTTGCCACGACATCTGCGCCTTCGGTTCCTCGATTGCGAATCTCCGCGGCCACATCCAGGCCAAGGGCGGCGATGTCCTCGGCGCCATGTCACTTTCGAGTCACCTGTTTTCCTCCAACCTGGTTCCGGACAATACCGTCCTCATGGGCATTGCCGCCCGTTTCCGCAATGAGCTCTCTACGATCACAACTCACCTCGGCTTCGACTACGACCGGCTCACCTCCCGGGAAGCCTACTACATCTACGGCCTCCGCAACCTGGAGTGCATCCGAAATCCGCAAGTTCCGTCGCACCGTGTCACAACTCCTCGCTTCTAGCCTCGAGCCCGGCACGGTCAAGATCCACCAGCCCGCAGCCGCGGAGCTGGCCGACTAAGCTTGCTGAGCTAGCCTAGCTAGCTGAGGACCGTCGACGGCCTGGCCGTCCTCTCCCCTACAGCCGTCGACCATTGCGGAAGGCTGGCCACCGGGGCGAAAGGAAATCGCGCGAGGCCGTCGCGCACAGCCAATCCACCCGGTAAGGCGGTGTCACCGCCCCGACCACGATTCGGTAGGCAAAGTTGACGCGGCCGGAGAGGACCAGCGTCGTCGCCGAGGCCGTGGCCATGTCGTCAGGTGAACCCGCCAGGAAAGCCGCCAACTCCTCCACTGTGATCCCGAAAGTTTCGCGCGGAGGATCCTCGCACATTTCGGCCAGCAGGCCCGGCCCGTGCACCACTGGCCGCCCATCCGCCGTGCGCAGGGATAACAGATGCGTCAGAAGAAAGTAGATTTGCTCCGATTCACTCACTGCAGCATCGCGAGTTCCACGCACTCCGGGACGTCGTTGCGGGCACTGTTGACCAGAGTCCCCACGGCATCGGCCACCATTTCCGAGGCGGGATAGCTGGCACAAAGGCCAGCCATTCGCCCCGGCAGGAGCGGACCAGGCGCCAGCCACTCCTTCGCGGCCGCATCGTCCAAGATCACTGGCATTCGATCGTGAATGGTGGCGACAAGCTCGTTGGGGCCGGTGGTGAGTAAAATATAGTTGCCTGGCTCGCTTTCACTTTCGGGCCAGTGCAAACCGGCAATCCAGAAGGTCGGTTCGCCCCGGCACCGGATATAGAACGGCAGCTTGAACTTACTATTTGGGTTCAACTTCCACTCAAAAAAGCCGTCCGCGGGAACGATACAACGGCGTTCCTCGACCGCTTTCTTGAAGGTCTTTTTTTCTGCCGCCAGCTCGGAGCGCCCGTTCACCAGCAAAGTGGGCTTCGCACCTGGCGCGAATTGCGCGAAATGTCCCCAGCGCAATGTTGCAAGATCCCACTCCGGACCTCCGCGAACCACTGGCATGGTCTGCGTCGGGGCCACGTTATAGCGCTCCGGCAACGCTACGCTCGCCTCAACCTTAACGCCCAGGCGTTCCAGCGCCTTTCTGGCCTGGCCCGGGTTCTTCAACACATAGCGACCGCACATGGGCAGGAATTGTTCAGCGCAATTGCTGCGAGCCATCGCCTGCGAACTCCCGCAGAAAGTGCGCAATGAGTTCTTCTTTAATTTGGCGGCTGTCATCACCGACAGCCTCGTCCACGTCCGCTTGCTCGAATTCTTCGATCAAAGCATTTAGCCTTTTCGCGGCCGCGGCAAAGCGATCGGGTGACTGATCCATAAAGGACAGGAGGTTGGCGCGAAACATTCCAAATGCAACTCAGCGGGACCTTCGCGATCGCTCGAGGTCCTCGCCGCCAGGCCGCGAGGACCAGGGACCAGCCGCATTACCACTTTGCCGACGCCGGCGAACCAACCCCCACCCCGCGATTCCGCGGCCAACTCACTGAGGCTGGGCAGCAGCGTTTCCCCAGCCTGCCACACCGTCAAGGCCCGCCCGGCCCCAGGGGCACGGGCTTTCCGCCTCCGCGGCGCCAACGCGCCGCTTGACCTGGTGTGCCCGGCAGAAACGCGCTCGGCTAAACGCCTCGATGCCACCGGATGACCCGGCGGCAGGCGCGCGGCCGCGCGCATTCACCATGAAATCGCATCCGCATCTCACCACTGGCCGCGAGGCCCGCGAACTCTACGCTCCCAATGGGAAACGCATCGTCGGGACGGCCGACGAATTGCTCGCCACCGCCCACGTGGTCGCCCACGGCCGCAATCCGGACGGCTCGATCGCCTTCGAATGCGAAGGAGAGTCCAAGATCCATTGGGACACCCAAACCCAGCGCATCGAGCGCGGCGAACCACTCTGGACCGACGAGGACGGCCGCGACTGGCCGCAATCCTCCCTCAGTCTCGAGGGCGAACCGCTCAAGCCGACGCCAGCGGCCGCGCCGGCGGACTCACTCCACCGGCTCACCGATCGCGAGGCCTCCGCGACGATCGAAGCCCTCCGCTACCTGCAGCGCGACATGGAACAGGACGACGAAACCACCTCGGAACTCACCCTCGAGGAAATCGACGCACTGTGCGAACGGCTGAACTTCGACGGCGAGCCCGCCCACGCCGCGGTCGACGCCCTCGAGGACCTGCGGGACGCGATCCGCGGCCTCAAAGAATTCGGCGGCGACGGCGGCACCACCGCAGAGGAAGCCGCCGAGTTGGCCCTGGCCAAAGCGGAAGAACTGCTCGGCAACAACTGACTCCGCAGATCATGAACAACGATTCCGACAGTCTCACCGTTCCGGATGAAATTTTCACCGTGCGCGGCCGCCCGGTCGCTTACCGTCGCTCGCAATTCGGCGGCGAGCTCCACGCGATCGAACGCGGTTATTTCCCCGTCAGCCATACCGGCTACCGCTCCATGAGCTGCGGACCGGCCGCTCCGACTCCAACCCAGGAGATCCTCGAAAAGCTCGCGCTCGAGAACGAGCGCGAAACCTCGTCAATGCTGACGAGCTGCCGCCGGGCTTTCGCCCGGCTGCAGGGCGACTCGATCCAGCGGTATATCCACCTGTCACACCATGCCACTTCCGCGATCGACCGCGGCTTTTTCGCTCGCGACGACGACAGAATCCTCCTCTGGCAGCACGCCTACCGGCTATTGACGACCATCGCCGACACCCCGGCACTCCAACCAGAGCCGACCGGCGGCACCTGGAATAACGAGCATTGCGCTCAGGCGATCGCACGGGTCCGGCTCTTCGCTCCCTGGGTCGCGCGACTCCTCGCCGGCGACCTCGCCGAATGTCCCACCACCGGCCACGGCGGGCCGTTCATCTGCTTCGCGGCAGACGCCTACCTCTCGCTGCCTCCCCGGACCACGCCGGAACCGACCGGCGCGATCCCCGCGATCGATCAGGACTTCGCGTTCGCTTCCGGTCTCGAATCCAACCGGCACGAAGCCGACGACGAGGACCAGCCGGAAGAACAGGAGCCCGATGCCGGGGCACCCTCCCCCACCCCGGACTCGGCCGGACCCGCAACCCTCGAGGTGGCCCAGCTGGAACTTTTCTAGCCAGTAGATCCCGCCGACCCCGCGCCGGCGGCTTCAGGCCGCCCAGCGCGCACCTGCGCGGCTTTTATCGCCGCTGTCGCGGCCCCCGCTCCGGCCCGGCCTGCGGGCTTCGCCCCGGGCTCCGCTTTGGTCGCAACAAGCTTCGCTGCCCCACGGCTCGGCTTGCGCCGAACGCTCAGCACATTGCTCCCGACGCTCCCGCCCGCGGCTCACGCCCTCCGGCCGGGCCTCCGCGGCCGCATCCCGCGGCTTCTCCGCACTCCACGGCGGTCCGGGGGCGGCGAAATCCTCGCTACCCGCTCGGTCGGGGCACGCCAGGCCGTGCCGCAACACCGGCGAGGTTTCGCCTGAAAAGCTACGAGCTGTTTGGCTCGCTAAACGCTTTTCTGTTGCCCGCCGGCTATCGCCGGCTCGTCCGATCGCCGCCCCCGGACCGCCGTGGCCGCAGTCGCGGGTTTGCTACCCAAGCTAGCTTAGCTAGCTTAACCGCCCGAGGACCGGCTGAGCAGCCCGAGGCGGTGCGCCGCCTCGACGACCACCACCACCGGCTCCGCCGGCGGAAGACCCCACTTTTCGCGTATCCGCTGGAGGTATTTGCCGACTGTCCCGGCTTCCACATTGAGGGCGTGCGCGACTTCCTTGATCGTCTCGCCACCGGCGAGGCGCCGCAGCACTTGCTCCTCCTGGGGCGACAGCCGTTTTGCCTGCTCGCATCGCACCAGCTCCGCCAGCACTGAACTCACCTCCTTCGAGTAGTATTCCTCGCCACCGGCCACCCTTTGCACGCCTGTCACCAGGGCGGCGTTGTTGTCACCGGTCTTCGTCACCACTCCTTGCACCCCCAAACGCAGCGCCTCCCGCAGTGTGAATGGCCGGGCGTTGGCCGTCAGCACGACCCATTTCGTCCGCAGCCTACGCTTTTGCGTCTGCCGGATCACATCCAAACCGTCTTCTTTTTCCAAGAACAGGTCCAACAGCACCACGTCTGGCTTGTTCGCCTCGATCGCAGCCACCGCCCCCGCCACAGTCGCCTCGCGGCCGACGATTTGCGCTCCCTGGTCGCCCAGGACGACCGCCACCAGCTCCCGCCAGAGCTTCATGTCCTCCACGATCACGAGCCGGATGCCCGCGAGAGGCCCGGCGGGACGCCGGGTTTTGCTGGTTTGGGGCGGACAGGCTTGAGACATACCTTGTCTTATCGGTCAGACACAGCGCAACTCCAGTCAAGACAGCGCCGTTCGTGGCAAGCAGCTTGTCCGGAGGGTGTTTTCTGGGACGCTCCCGGCCATGTTAGCCTGCTCCCTCTCCTTGCCCGTCGCTGCAGCCTCCACGCGGCCGCGGTTGCGGGCTACATTCGAACTCGCCCCCCCCCGACCCGGGGAAGTTGCGCCGCTGGCCTTGGCGCGACGACAGCGCAGCGCACCGCCGGACTGAGCGTAGACCGCCGGCACGGCTTAAAATCTTAGCTAGCTAAGGGTTTTAAGCTTGCTTAGCTAGCTTAGCGCGCTAAGCAGTGCAGGCATGAACTGCCCCCCTCGCTCCGGTCGCTCTCCCCGCAGCGCTTCGCGCGCCGCGGTCCGGGTCGGTAGGCTCTCCGCCTCCCCGCCCTTTCGCCCCCGCCCCCCCCACCGCTTCCGCGGTTCCCCGATCAATCACCGCCCCCTCTCATGCACGCCCTCCGCCTCCTGCCCCCACCCATGAACTTCGCCGAACTGCTCCGCACTCTCGGCCGACCGGCTGACGCCGTGCCGCCCGACATCATGCAGGCGGCCGGCTGGTCGTTCCTGGCGACCTTCCGCTTCGCGGGGGTCGAAACCCCGGACGTCGCCGCCCTGGGCGCCTCGATCGACAAGGCGATCCTCGCCGTCTGGCCCGACACCGTGCGCATGACCTGTGACCAGCAGGCCGAATCGCTTTCGCTCTGGCGCCACCCGAAGCCGCTCCCTCTCACCGAGGAGCCTTTTCCGTCCCGCCTGGACGTCGACCACGCCCTGCGCGTGCTCCATGCCGTGGGGATCGCCCGCGGTGCCCGGCTCTCCGACGAGCGGACAAGCGCGATCGCCCACGGGGATCCCGAACCGGAAATCGTCCGGCTCACCGACGCGCTCAATGGCGAGCAGGCCCTTTTCGAGCATCTCGCCGACCTCCTGGGTCGCTACCCCGAGCCATGACCCTCATCGACCGCACGGTGCGCCGTGTCAGCTTGAGCGCCTATCGCTTTGGCTCGCGGCCGCGCCGGATCGTCGCCCAGCTCGGGCCGGGCGACGTGCTGGTCATGCGCGAGCAGGGACGGCGCTACACCGTTTCCCTGCCGCTGGATTGGTGCTACCGCCAGGGCGTCAGAGCCCGCGTCGACGCCGAAAGGGCCGAACGCCGCCGGCGCCGGCGCGGAGGAGATCCACCATGATCCCCGGCCTGTTCGTCGCCGAGCGAGAGCCGGATTTCCGGCTCGCGCTCTGTGTGGGCGCCGGACCGGAACCCGCTTCCGCCTGGTTCCTTTCCGAGGACGGCGAGGTCCGGTGCCTGTCCTGGCAGATTTTCCATGCCGATTACCAGCTGGTCGGGCTCGCCCCCAGGCTGGCCGACTACCGGTTCACCAGCCCCTCGCGGGCGCTTGCGGACTGGCACGCCGGCGTCTTCGCCGCCGGCTTTGCCGCGGCCACCCTGGCGCAATGGAAGTTGACTCCGGGCTAGCTTTGCCATCTTAGCTACCTCAGCTAGCCAACTATGTTGCATCCTTTTCACCTCCTGCCTCGCCGGGTGATCTTTGTCCTCATGATCGTCCTCGTCGCGGTAGCCTTCTGCAGCACGTTCGTCGAGCTGGGTGTCGCCGTCTACCGCCACACCCGCCAGGCCATCACCGACGCCAAGGCCAAGGCGGCCGCCCAGCAACCGCCGGCGCCGGCAGCCAGGCCGGCCAAGCAACCTTAGCTAGCTTAGCAACCTTTCCTATGTTCACCTGTGCTTTCGTCAACGGCAAGGGCGGCTCCGGCAAAACGACCGCCGCTTTCGGCGTCGCCATCGCCCTCGCCCGCCACGGCAAACGTGTCGCGCTCATTTCGGCCGACGGCCAGAATACCATTCTCCAGGCGCTCGCGAAAAGCGGCGAGGAGAACATCCGCCCTTACGGCGAAATCGAGGATCCTCATGTCCTCATCGTGGACGGACCGCCGCGCCTGGACTTCACCGAGCGCGCCTTGCACCGGGCCCTCGAGCAGTCCGACGCCCTGATCCTCCCGTGCGCGCCCTCGTGGCCCGACCTCTGGACGACCCGCGACTCGATCGAGCACCTGCGGAAGATCTACCCGAAAAAGATCTACCGCCTCCTCATCAACCGCAGCGACGCGCGCACGGCCCTGGCCAAGCAGTTCCGCCAGCTGGTCAAGGCCGAGGGCCTCGACATCCAGATCCTCGACACGACGCTCTCGGATTTCGCCGGCTACACGAACATGCTGCAGTTCGGCTGGAGCGTCCTCGACACCGAGGCGCGCTCCCAGCTCAAGAGCCTCGCCCTCGAGCTCTATTCCTGATCGGCCCACAATCTTCCACAGCCCAGCAACCCCAGCTAGCCAAGCTACCCACCCACCGACTCCCTATGAGTAAACCCAAAACCAGTCTGTCCGCCCTCATCAAGAAATCATCCGCGGCCGCGAAGCCCTCGGCCTCTCTCACGAAGGCGCCCTTGCGCTCGCCGGCCCACTTGCCGCTGCCGGGCCCCACGCCGAAAAAGAAACTGAGCACGGGCACCCTTAAGACCACTATGGTTTACTACCAGTGGGATCTCGATCGCATCGAGGAGGCGCAAAAGTATCTGCGTGCCACCGGCCGCAAGGCCGAGCGATCGCTGACCGTGCGCGCACTCATCCACCACGGCGTCCTCGACGAGGGTTTCGTCAAACGCTACGACGACGCCGAAAAGCTCGATGCCCGGCGCGGCATCCAGGACAGCGGGGCAGGGGAGGCCTGAGCGCACCATGCAGCCACTCTCCCGCTTTCTCGGCTGCAGCCCGCGCGCCTGCGAAATCGCCGCGCACGACAGCGGCCCGGCCCTGGTGCGGATCTTCCTGCAGGTGCACGCCGGCGCGCACCCGACACTCCACGCCTTCCACCTCGATCCCGAGGGCTCCTGGCAGGAAAGCGCCGACGCCACGGCACTCGCGGCCGCCCGCGGCGAGGATGAATTTCACAGCGCCGCGGCGCAGATCCGTTTCCCCTCGAGCCTGCCGTTTGTCCCGAACCGCTACAACGAGCTCGTCCGGGCGGCCGGGCCGTGGTTCGCCCAGCTTAGCTAGCTTGGCTATCTTGGCAGTCTTTTCGCCATGTCCGAAACCCAAGCCCCTTACCTGACCAGGCCGACCCTGCAGTTCGTCGCCCTCGGCAAGGTAGCCGGACTCTGGCACGTCGTAGTCCGCGACGGGGAGGGTGGCCACCGCTTGGTTCCGCTGGTCCCGCGGCGCCGCCGCGCATTCACCGCGGCCGAGCTGGCGCCGGCAGAGCGATTCCCGAGCGAGAAAGAGGCGAGGGGAGTGGGGCGCAGTTGCGGGTTTGCCCGCACCTACGCCACCCGGGAACCCGCACGAGCCATGCCGTCGACGGCCGAGCTCGCCCGCCGCCCGATCGTGCAAGCGCTGCGCCCGATCGATGCGGCCGAAGCGGCGCAGCTGGCCGAATACCAGGAGCGACACCCCGAGGACGTGGCGGCCGTAGGCACCCTCAGCAAGCCCGCTCTGATCGCGGGAATTATGATGCTACAATATCGTGGACAGATACTCTCCGTCTAACCCAACCCCAACCCATCATGAAAACTTCACCTCTATCATTTCGTTCCCGCCTCGCGGTTCTCGCGATCGTCGCCGCCGCCGTTCTCACCGCCGGCGCATTCGCCCAGGAGGCTCGTGCCGGGGCCGCACCCCTGCAGCCTGCCGGCAACCCGGCCTCCACCGGCCGATACACCACCACCTACCTCGAGCTGCACCCCAAGGTGAAGGCATTGATCGTCACCGATACCCTCACCGGTGAGGCCCGCATCGTTTTCGCCGTCTACCAGACCCCGGACAACCGCATTGGCTATACTAGCTCCTTCGGCCGCACGTTCGCCGACCTCCACGACGACCAGCATCCCGATGAACACACCCACATCACGATGACCGAACTTTTGGGCTTCGTAAACGAATGGAACCGTCAAACGACCCCCACGACCCCTGAAACCGCGAAATAGACCCGCCAGCAGGCCGCATTTCGACGCTACAGGCCCTAATCTCCCTTCTCCGGCACATGACCGCCCCCCAGCAACCGACCTCGTATAACGCAAAAGCGGCCATTCTGGCCATTGCTGGCCCTTTAACGGACTCCCGGCACCCTAACCGGGACCTCGCCGGCGGACTTTTTACCTGATTTCACCCAATATGCGCCATCCCCTGACCCCTACCAGCGACAACACCCCCGACCTGCCCGGCCTCGAGCTGGTCGCACCCTTCGTTGACACCACCGAGGACGGCAAAAGCAACACCATCGAACTTTTCGACGCCCTGATGACCTATTCGGGCGAGCACGCCCGGGAGGGGCTCCGCTTCATTGAAGCGACAAAGCAGTTTCGCGGCCGAACCTTTCAAGTCCGGATCTCCCCAGCGGTCATCAAACGCAAGAACGGAGCACCAGCGACGATCCTGCCAGGCCTGCGCGAGAACCTGGTCGAAAAGACGCTCCGGAAAATGGCGGCCGACGACCTTTCGAATATCGCCGCGCCGCGCGCTGAGAACGGCAACGTTGAGGTGTGGGTGCGCTTCACGCTCTACCGGCTGCGCAAGATCCTTGCCGAGCAGAACCACCATTTCACGATCGCGCAGCTCGAGGAGGCCTTGAAGGTCCTGCAGGGCTCACGTCTCGAGGTTTCCGGCGACATCGACAACGACGCGGTCGCAGGCCGCACCGCGAACATCCTGCAGGACGTCGCTTGGTGCAAACGCAAGACCGGCGACAAGGAGGGCCGCGAGCACACGATCGCCGCGAAATTTCATCCCTTCGTCACGCGCTCGATTGTGCAACGGACATTCCGGCGGATCGACTTTGCACGGCTGATGCGGCCAAAAAACGAGCTGGCGCGGTGGATTTACTCGCGCATGTCGCACAACTACACCCAGGCGGGCGAAATGGATCTCTACGAGTTCCAGGTGAACAAAAACGAGCGCGCCGGCTACCATTTGGCGCTCACGACGATCCTGCGCGAAACCGGTTTCAGCTACGCCGACACAACGCGCGCACTCCGCGCGGTGCGCCGGGCGCTCACCAAGCTCCGCGAACAGGACGTGATCATGAAAACCAATTGGCTGGGCCAGGAATTCGCCGGCTGGATCGAGTTCCCGAGCTATGGCCCGGCGAAAGGCAATCGGCCGCCGCTGCAAGACTGCCGGTTTGTGCTCTTCCCGAGTCTGAGCGTCATTGACGACGTGATAAAAGCAAACCGCACCGCCCAAGAGCTACGGCGGCTGAAGTAGGGTGCTGGCGGTCGGAAAGGTCGCCCAAAATAGGGGGTGGGCGGTCGGAAAGGTGCCCAGGGGCGAGAGCAAATAGGGGGTGGGCGGTCGGAAAGGTGCCTCGCGTAGGGTGTGGGGAGTCGGAAAGGTCTAGCGAATAGGGTGCTGGCGGTCGGAAAGGTCCCCCAAATAGGGTGTGGGGAGTCGGAAAGGGGGTGCCAATTTTGGCCGTAGGGTGCCGGCGGTCGGAAAGGTCGGCGATTTTAGGGTGTGGAGAGTCGGAAAGGTTTTTTGCTCCGCATTGATCGGCAGGCAGTTAATTGATTTTTATGACACCCTAGCCGAAGATACCATTTAACCGAAGAATTAGGAGAGGGTGGGGAAGCCGGCTGCGGACTGAGGATTTGGTTCCCCAGACCCCTCCCCGTCGGGCGGCTACGCTTCGCTCCGCCCCCCGCGCCCCCAGACCGTCTCCGCTACGCTCCGCCGGTCAAATCGACTGCGCCGTCCTACGGCGGCGCTGCTCGCGTCAGCTCGCACGGTGGCTACCGCCCCCGGCCCCTGGAGAGGGCTTCGCCCTCTCCCAAAAGCGGCACCAGTCGCGCTGCTGCGCGACAGCCGCTTTCGGTTCCCACACCCCGGATTCTGAATACAAAATGGTGAAACCCCTAGGGCCGAGCGGGACTTTGGCCGTTGATGCACGTGCGGGGTGGCCGCGATCTGCGCCGCATGTCGCAAACTCGAGCGGAAAGCCAGAAAGCCAGCGAAAGTTTTTCGAGAAATCGCCGGTTTGTGCTTGCTTAGCTAGCTAGGCTAGCCAAGCTAGTTATGTAACTTAAACCTCCAACTCAAAAACAATATGGCTCACGAAATCACTTCCTCCGATCACATGGTCTCCGCTAACAACGTCACACCCTGGCACCGCCTTGGCACGATCGTTGCCGGGCTTCCCACCGCGACCGAGGCCCTGACGGCCGCCAAGCTCGCCTGGCAGGTTGTCCAGGAGCCCGTCTTCGACGGCGACATGAAGCAGGTCGCGGCGTATCAACTCAACCGCCGCAGCGATAACCGCGAGGTCCTGGGCATTGTCCCGAAAGGCTGGCAGCCCGTGCAGAATGAACGCTTGCTCGAAATCGCAGAAGCGCTGGCCCAGGTGGACAGCGATTACCGGCCGGTGATCGAAACCGCGGGCAGCCTCCGCGGCGGCCGCATCGTGTGGGCGCTCGTGAAGATCGGAGAACGCCAGTTCGCCGACTCGGAGCACCGTTCCTATCTCCTGCTTTCGAATGGTCATGACGGGATGCGCGCGGTCACGGGTCGCCTGACCGACGTCCGCGTTGTGTGCGCGAACACACTCAAGATGGCCGAAACCGACGCGGCCCGCCTCTACGTCACGCACGCGCGGGGCGTTGATGTGCGGTTGAAGAACGCGATCGAAACGATCGGCTGGGCGAATGCGACGACGCGGGCGACCTTCGCGATCTACGAAGCGCTGGCCGCAACGAAGATCACGGCCGACCACGTGAAGGGCTACCGCGCAGACGAGCGCACCGACGAGCGCCGTTTTCTCGGCTCGAATCTTGGCGGCGAAGCTGATCGCTTCAAAACGGCCGCCTTCCGCGCGGCGAAGCGGCTCGCGAATGTGTGACGATGTTGCCCCGGAGGGACGGCCGCCAGGCCGTCTCTCTCGGGCGCAAAAGCGCTCGACTCCGCGAGACGAAACGCGCAATCTGTGCGCGCTGCCGAGGAGGATAGGGGCAACGCTGGAGAGCGACCCCGAGCGCCGAGGTAGCCCCAAAAGGCAAACAGCCTGACGGCCCCGGACCTCCGGGGCCGTTCTGCTTTCCCAGGCCTCTCTTGTCGCCCCAGCTGCTGCATCGGGTCAGGTTGTCATGCCTTTGGGTAGGCAATGCCTTAAACTCCCGCGCGCAGCGCGGAACCGGCAGGGAGTCCAGAGGGGGCGCGCCCCCTATGGTCACGCCGAAGGCGCGGTTCGCAAACCTGCGTCAGCCTGGCGCGGATTCCTCGGTGACTTCCGTCACCTCGATGCGCTCGATCCAGACCGCCAATTTCCGCTGCACCGCAAATCGTTTCGGAATCACCCGAAGGGCAGTCAGGCGCTGCTCCGCGAGATCCTGCACGATCGGCTCGAGGCCTTCGCCGACGATTAAGATCCGGTGAGTCGCGAACCGGATCGCGACACCTGCTTTGTCGACGGTCTGGGCGAACAGATAATGAGCGTAGGGAAACGCGAACAGAGTGTCGCCGGTATAGACGAGGACACCCAGCGCGTTGTCACCGGAACTGTAACATTCGGAGGTATCGGCCGCGGTGTTCTTTTTCTCAGCAACTGCGTCGGCGGCCGTGTCCGCCGGCGCAGCCGGCGGCGAATTTTTCGCGGCAATTTGGGAGCGGAGGGTAGGGTGGGAGCTCATACGGAAATTTTGACGCGGCGACGGACGACTGCGGCGGTGACGCGGACCCGACGCACGATCCGTTGCACGATGCTGCGCCGGGCGACCTGGATGGCGCGCTTCGCCGGCAGCTCGAGGGCGAGCATCCGGTCGCCGCTGGCGGCGATGCGCTGCGCGAGCTCGCGCGCGTCATGAGTGAAAACGGAAATGCGCCGGCGGGCGCGGGAAATCGAGACATACCACTGCTTCTTGTTCGTGGCCGCGGCGACGCCGGCGTCCGCCAGGATGATCGCGTCCACCGTTTCGCCCTGGGAGCCGTAGGAGGTGACCGCGTAGCCGAGCTGCATCACGCGCTGACTGTGCCCAAGGCGCTTTTCCACGCCCGCCAGGTCGCGCACCCGGATTGTCCCGTCGTCCTCAAAGCCGGTCACCCGGACCAGCTCGCCGTTGACGATCTTTTTGCCGGCGACGCACACGCCGTTCGCGCGGAGCTGCAGCACCGAGCCGATGCCGACGCGGAGGGTGTGTTCCTCGAGCAGTTCCCAGCGGTCGCGATAGGCGAGTGAGGCGCGCCGCGCGTGGCCGTCGACGTCGCGCACCAGGAGCGAGCCGCCCTTGATCCCATCAACCTTAACCAGGTCCCCGCGGCGCAACGTGCCGTAATCCCGCACGAGGCGGAGCACTGTCCCCGGGGTGTAGGTTTCCGGCAATTCCTTTTCTGCGACATGCACGTCGCGCGGCGCGAGACTGAGGACCTCGCGCACCTCGCGCACTTCGCCGCGCGCCTCGAGGCGCTCCACAATCGCGGCATTCAGATCCCGCACCATCGCGCGCGTTTGACTGACGGCGAGCACCCGCAGGCCCGCCGCGTGCTGGCGTTCATACTCGGCGGCCGCCGCCGCGATTAGATCCCGTCCGGCGAGATTTTCGACGCAGCCGGCGGCCAACAGCAGCGACAGCGCCGGGACGGCCTGGCCGTCCGCGGCCGCCTCTACGGCGCCGCGATAAGCCGTGATCGTCGCGCGCTCGGCGGCCGTCTGGCCGAGTTTGGGATCCTGCCGCCGCACCCTGCGGATTTCTGCGGTCGTGACGCCCGCAAAACTCTCCAAGGCCCGCATGGCATCCGAAGCCTCAACGGACGGATGCTGCCGCGTGTCACCCGACAAAATCAGGCGCGCGGCGTGCCGCCGCGCGAGGTCGAAAAGGGCTTCCATCTGTCGGCCGCCCACCTGCCCGGCCTCGTCCACCAGGACCACCGCACCGAGCGGCAGTTCGCCGGTCTGCAGCAGCTTGGCGAGCGTGACGGCCGGAAGGCCGTCGCACTCGAGATTGCGCGCCTGCTTCGCCTGCGGCGCGGCGACGACAACCTTCACGCCGGCAGCTTTCAACTGACCATTCAATTCGCGCAGCGTGGTAGATTTGCCCGTCCCGGCGGCACCGCGGAAGATCGTCACACCGTCGCGCGAAGTCAGCAGACGCACGACGGCCGCGCGCTGCTCGGCGTCAAGTGACGACCCGGAAAGGTCGGGCGCGCCGACGAGCGGCCGGTGACGGCCGCGCTCATGTTTGGCCCGCTCCACGATCGCCCACTCGCGCCGGAGGCCTTCCACCGAGGCGACGCGCTCGCCGTCCTCTTCGCGCACGATGCCGGCGCGATAAATCTGCCTGGTCAGCTCCTCGATCGTCGCATCAAAACCGACGATCCGGCGCGCGGCGGCCGCGATGAGCTCGTGAACGCGGACCACGCTCTTGCGCTCGAAAACGAAGGACTTGCCCCAGGCGACCGCGGCCGCGTAGTCCGCGCGGGGCAGGGTGCCCAGGACGGCCCGGGCGGCCGGCTTGACGGCCGCGATCATACGCGCACCGTCCGCGCCGAGTTCCGACCGCCATTTCGCCCGGAGCGCCTGCTTGTCAGCGCCGCGAATTTTCCGCTTCCGCTCCTCGCGGGCGATGCGCTCGCGCACCTGGTGACGGTCCGCATTGGCGTTCCCCGGCTTCGCCATCTCTTCCGCAACACGCTTCTCAATCTGCGCTCGCCGCTTGGAAAACCGTTCGATCAAATCGCGGCTGATGCCGGCGATTTCCCAAGATTTGCCGTGCTGGTCAACGCGGTAGCCGAGCCGTATTAGCTCGCGCGTCATTTCCTGATTATACACGGCATCAGCGTATGAAAGCGCCTTGAACATTTCACGCGACTGGAGCGCCTTCCAGCGGTCCTCCACCGCGTCGAAAGTCGCATTGAACGCCACCGCGTGCGTGTGGAGCAGGGGGTCTTGCTCACGCGAGGTGTCGTGTTCGAAGAGCGCCGCAACGATGTTTCCCGTGCGACGATCCGTGCACGCACCATCCAGACGCACCCGCGTCTCGGCATACTTCTCCAGCGACCGCAGCGCTGTCTTCACCGACTCCCGATGGAGCTTCACGATTCGCTCGTCGGACAGATACGCGACAATCGAAACCGACTTCGGCGGACGAAAGACAAAGTCATAGAACACCCGACGGTTGGCCAGATTCTTCCCGTCCTCGTTCCTCGTCGAATTTTTCCGCTGAGTGAGCAGTTCCCCCGACTTCGGATTGTTACCCTGGCACATCGCCACGAAATCTTTTTCGGCAACCTTGCCGCTCAGCTCGAGTCGCTTCGCTCCCTCGCCGAACCATTCGCCTTCAATCGACTCGTCTTGCGAGTAATAGTCACCGACGCGAAGGTGCTCGCGAAAGTATTTTTTCGCATTGGCAAGCGAGGTTTGAGCAGTGGGGGTTATCACAATTCAGCAAGCTTCTGGCAAAACCAGGGGTTTTGCCGAATCTTTTGGACAGTTTACCCCTTGCTGCGCAAGGAAAATCCTACCTACCTGCACTTCACGCAGTTGCGTTGACAGCGCATTACGCTGCGTTAGTTCCGGCGATATGTCATCGCCGAACCCCAATCCCGCCGTCCTATCCGTCCTCGACAAGGCGCTCGCCGAGTTGAAGGAAAAGAACGCCAACCCGCTCGCGAATTCGCCACTCTGGCCTTACCGCGAAAAAATTGCGTCTCTCCTCGCCGAGCAGGCGAACAGCGCGCAGATCGCCGAGCTGTTCACCAAGGCAGGCATGGAGGTCAGAGCAACCGCCGTTGCGCGCTTTATTCGCGACGCGAAGCTCAAAAAGAAGGGCAGGGGACGCCGCTCCGCAGCCTCGCCCGTTGCCGCTCGATGAGCGACCGGACACCGAACCTCGCGCTCATTGGCGTAGCGGCCGCGATCGGCTGCTTTGCGTGGTTCCTCAAGACGCCGACGCTCGTCTATTGTGCCGTTGGCGTCGGCATCCTTGCGGTGATCGGTAGCATCGTCGCACCGCCCGAGGAGCAGACCAAGAAGGGCGCCGCGTTCTCTTTCGGCCCCGTTCACCTCAACGACAACGATTTTTGCCGCCACGGCATCGTTGTCGGCCAGCCTGGCACCGGGAAAACCGAGCTGGCGAAGCGGATGATGATAGACCTGACGCGCAACCGCCCCGACTGGGGCGGCATCATCACCGACGAAAAGGGTGACATGCACATCATCACCAAGCGCGTTTTCGCCGCACTCGGAAAGAGCGACAAGCTGGTGACACTGAGGCCGCGATTGTTCGGCCAGCCAGGCGAGCCGCCGCGCTGGCGGTTGAATCTCATCGGTGACCGCTCCATATCCTGGGCAAGCCACGCTCAGCTCATCGTGGACACGGCCGTCTCGCAGGGTCAGAAAACATCGCAATCACATTTCAAAACGCAGGCGATCGACCGCATGGCCGAAGCAATGGAGACCATCCACCACGCCGGGCTCGTTCCAACAATCCCCGGCATCTACGAATTTATTAAGTTTCCCAACATCATGGATTCGGTTCTATCGCTCATGATGGAGCGAGAGTTCGCGAACCCGGCGGACCGCGATCGTGCGAACGCGCTCTTCGATGGCTGGAAACAATATCTCGCGAAGGCGCCGGAAGAATTCTCCGGCATCCGCGGCACGATCGAGAACTACACCAATCCCTATATCACGGAAGAGATCCAGGAGGTTTTCTGTTCCGCCGACCCGACCGTCGACATCACCGCGATGGACGACGCGAAGGTGTTGCTCGTTTCGATCCCCCAGCAATTCCTTCGCGAGCGCAAGCACATCCAGGCGTTCATGAAGATCCTCTACTATCGGGATTCCCTCGGCCGTTTCGACCGCAACACCGGGGGTTCGCTTGCTCACCTCAACATGCACCTTGGGCTTTTCGACGAAGGCCATAACAGCCTCCTTTCCTCCGAGGACGGCTACTCGGATTTCAACACACTCGACAAGATGCGCTCGGCGCGCTGCGCGGTCTGGCTCATGATGCAATGCTACACCTCGGCGCTCCCGCCGCTCGATTCGAAGCCCAAGCTCGATGTGCTCAAAGCCAACCTCGGCACGCACGTCATTTTCCGCCTCGCCTCAACCGAAGGCCGCAAGCTCGCTTCTTCCCTGATCGGCGCCCACGAAATCATGGAGACCAGCCGCAGCGTCACGCGCGGCGTGACCACGATCAACAAGGCGCCCAAGGTTAAGCCGATCCTCGGCGAATGGGAATTCGGCCGCCGGCTGCGCGACTTCCACGCGATCGTTCGACACGCGACCGACAGCGCCCACGACTTTTTCCGAACGGAGATACCACCACTCACCGACGACGGCAAAGGCACGCCACCTTGGTATACCTGGCGCCGCCTGCAGTTCTGGTGAGCCTCAACCTCCAATCCTTCCCATGCCAAATCCTGAGCCAGCCATCCCCGCGACCAATTATCTGATTGTTTACCCCGACGGTGAACCGAAGACGATGCGCGTCACCGAACCAACCCCGGGCGACTTTGAATTCGCCGACGTGGGCATGTGCGAGATCCTTCGCCTCCCGGACCTCCGTCGCTACGAAAGCGGTGCCTGGCACGAGATCCCGGCGGGCCGCTTGATCACGGCCGACACCGAGGAAATTCCGGACACGCGACCATTCCACGCCGTGCCCGACACTTTCTAATGATCCGCAAAAAACCATGAGCTCCCGCGCAAAACGGCGCCCGCCGGCGCCGGAGAATCGGCGTCCCGCTTGTCCGCAGTGTAAACCAGATGGATTGCCAGGCTGACGCGTTCGTTCTTGACGGCCGGGCTTCATGCTTCGTAACATAATGCAGCGCAGGCCTATATAAGACATAAGATATATTGTGCGTTTCGAATATTTTCCCGTTTGAAGACCGCAAAGTCAGTCGAGCCGCTACCAGCACCAAGCAGTCGGGTTAAACCTCGGACCAGGATGCCCCCGCAGCCCGGCACAATTCAACGGGGGCGAATTTGCGTTTTCGAAAGCCAGAAAGAATGGGTCATGGTCTCCGCGGCCGTGGTAGCCACCGTCATTGCCCACATGGAGGAAAACATCCCGGTCCACGTCGCCCAGGGCGTCCCGGTCTTCTGGCTTGAGGAAAACGACCTTCTGACAGCGTTCGCAGATTCTTCACTGCGGACTGTGGTTCAGAAACTCGGCTACGACCTGGTGTCCGTTCCGTTCGTTGAGTGGTCGGGTCCGAAACTGCTCACCGTGCTCCGCCGGACTGTTCCCACAATCGAACTGCTAACCTGAGAGCGGATCCACGCGCCTAAATCCGCAGCCCCATTATTTGGGGCCGAGAGCGGTCTTGAACTTCGCCACCGCGGCCGCGGTCAGATCCGCATCAAGCTTCGGATCGCTCCAAGGCTCGACCTGCAGGACCTTGTAGCGTGTCTGCACGGTCACCGCGACTTTCACTGTCGTCTCCTTTTCCGCCTCCTTGATGAACGTCACGATCGTGCGGGTTCCCGTCTGCCTCGCCTTGCCCGTGATTTCGATTTCGGTGGCGATCATGCCGGCATCACGATCGGCAAGCACCACCGATTCATCCGCTTTCTGCAGCATCTTCACCACCGCGTCAAAAGTAGCATTGTATTCACCCGCGACAGTGATCGGCGTTGCACCTTTAACGGCAACCGGCTTGCCCGAGTCGGCCAGTGCCTGGGCTTTCCGTTCAGAACGACCGGCACTAGCGCTCACCACGAGCGCACAGAAAATAGCGACGACAACGGGAATGTTTAATTTCATAACGGGGTGGGATTTCACTTTCGATCCTACGAGCCCAGGCAGCCCCGAGTCGAGAATCTAGACAAAATCAATAAGTGCCTCGATTCGGGACGCCACAAGGATTCGGCAGTCGCCATTCTGGCAATTTATATCTTCGGCCTTTATGTCCCCCAAGCTGCGGCACAAGGCACGGAATCGGCCTCGCCAAACGAATGTCTTGTCGAGCTTTCCGGCATAGCCCGGCAGATGCGGCACGTATTCAAAATAGATGCGTCTAATCTGAAGCTCGTCGCTCCCGTTCATTTGTTTCATGGCTCCGATCCATCGTCCCAAGTATCCCCGGAAGTCGTTTTTGTCAGCGATAGCCATTCTCGAAACAGTAAAGTGATGGGTAGCCCAAGCACTGACCACGCCACCAAAGCCGATGCCAACAAGGAAGGATTGAATGTCCATAATGGGAAAATCGAGAGGTGGATATTGGGCGCACTCGCCGGGGGTGCTATAAGCATGCTTATGGGCGTCCTGTGGGCAATCTTCGACGTGCTTCTTTCAAACCATGATTCAAAAGACCCCACTACCCAAGCTCCCGTATCTCAAGACCGCTGCCGTCAACGTTCACTCGCAAATGCCCGCGCAGCACCTTGCCAGCCCGCAGATGAGCGACGATCGGACGGTTGATATGCTTGTAGATCGCGCGCTCGAGCGGACGCGCACCGTCCATTTCCGAAAACCCATCGCCCAGGATGAATTGCTCGGCCCTCGCATCGATCGTCAGCTCGATACCCTCACGCGCGAGCTCCGCCAGCTTCTTCCCGATATGGTAGCCGCAAACCCGCTCCTGGGCATTAAGACCGAGCCGCCGGAAAACCGCGACGTGATCGACCCGCGCAAAGAATTCCGGCCGCACGTTCTGCCGGGCGTATTGCACGACGGTCCGTTCGACCGCGGTGTCCGAATTGTGCCGCATCCGCGCCGCCGCGGCGGCGCCGAGATTCGTCGTCAGGACGATGTAGAGCGGCCGCAGGTCGAACACGCGGCCGCTCGCCACGGTCAACCGGCCTTCGTCGAGGACCTGCAAGAAGACGTCCAGCAGCTTCGCATACGCCTTCTCGAATTCATCGAAAAGCACGACGCGAGGATTTGCGCTGCGCGCCATCGCCGCGCCGAATCGCCCGTCCTCGTTCGCTCCGCGCCCCAGGAACACGTCCACGCTCTCCGGCGTTTGGAATTCCGACAGGTCCATCGCCACCAGGTCACCACCAAGCGCACGGGCGAGCGCCTTCGCCAGCTGCGTCTTGCCGACGCCGGTGGGCCCAAGAAACATGAATGACCCGCGCGGTTTGCTCTTCTTCGACAGCTCGAGCTCGCCATGGGTCACGATTTCCGCGACGGGCGCGATGACGTGATCCTGGGCGATCACTTCCGCGCTCAGGATCTCCCCCAGGCCCGCGAGCCGGTTAGCGGCGCTTTGCCTTTTGGCGTAGAGTTCCATGGCCGGCGGCCCCTTTGCCCACGTTTTCCGCGTTCGCGGCACGCCGCGCGGCCTTCTCCTTGTCCAATTGAGCTCGCACCAAACCAATGAACCCGGGATCGTCGCAGTCTGCCTTCATCAAAAGAGCCCGCATGATAAGACCGTCCGACGCGCGGCAGCCGTTTGACGCGCAAAACCCGGTCAGTTGACCGACCTTGTCGGCGACCTCTGCATCGGTTTGGAAGCTGAATACGTGTTTGTTTTTGAGCATATGGAAGCCTTGACTCGGTTAAACATACTAAGTTATTAATATCGCGCAATCCCAATCATGAATACTACACTCATTAAATTACTCCCTGTCCATCACCTCCCGCAACTCCCCGTTGCGGCAGTCACCACCGTCGCGGGCTTCAAGGACCTCATTTCGAGCGGCATTGGCATCATCGTCATTTTTACGTTCATGGCGGCGATCGTGCTCTTCCTCACCGGGATCTTCTCGCGCGGCCGCAATCCCGAAATGTCCAAGTGGTGCTTTGTTTCGGCGTTTCTCTGCGCGATCGCTGTGGCGATCGTCTCGGTAATGTTCGCAGTCGGCGGTATGGGTGGCGCGGTCGTTGACCCGAAATTCAACTGACCGTGAAGTCTACACGGGAGACATTTGCCGGGCGCCGACGCCAGCCGGAAATGTTCGGCCTGGAGCGCGCCGCGCTCTTCCCGGTTGCGGCCGCGTGGACCGTCGCGGCCATGGCGCTGACCCTGCTTCACATGCAGATGCATATTGCTTGGGTCCCCGCGCTTTTCGTCACCGCGGGCCCGGCGACTGGCGTCACCGGCGCGTGCCTCTTCCTCATCCAGGGCAAGCCGCCCGGCTACCTCATGGATTGGGTCGAGGAATCGGTCCTCATGCGCGCCGAGGAGGAGTTCCCCCGCCGCGGCAAAGTGCCCCACCCCTACGCGAATGCTCCACTCGAACGCACCTGATGGCTTCCTCATTGAGGATCTAATCGCCTGGGAGGACCTCTCCGTCAACGGAGCCCTCGCCCAGGGCTTCCGGGTCCGCACCCTGGACGCCCGCGCAGCGGCCGAGTCCGTCCAGGAGTCCTTACGCGACAAACTCGTCTTGCTCCTGCAGGCGCTGCCCCCGGATCACCGCATCCAGTTCCGCTTTCGGCCCACCGCCCCCTTTGTCAGCGTCCTCGATCACTACGACGCGGTTACGGCCAAAGCCACCTTCCCGGCAGTCCGGAACCGCCGGACCGCCCACAGCGCCAGGTTCCGCGCCCTCCACCGCAAGCAACAGCTCCGCGCGGAGGAACTGATAGTGTTCGTTGCCGTCAAAGCTACTAACTTAGGAGCTTTCAACTTCCGCCGCGAAGCCAAGGCCGAACACATGCGGCGGTCCCTGGCGCAGCACCGCGCCGCCTTCGGCCGCTTTGGCGACCAGATGCGGGCGATCTTTGGCGACCTCGCCCACGTCGAGCGTCTCACCACCGAGGACCATTTCCGCCTCCTTGAGCGGGCCTTCGATCCGTCGCTCGCCGAGACGCCCGGCAATTCCGCGCGCC